>NZ_JBHYIO010000014.1:0-181779 GCF_042740095.1 Nonomuraea sp. NPDC059023
GCGATGTGGCGCTGGGGGCATTCGTCGTTGGGCCTTTACGAAGTAAGAAGCGTGTTCTGGTGCGGGCCCGCCGGCGCCGTCACTCGCTCTCTCGGCCGATGGGCCAGCGGAACAGGAGCTCGGCTCGCTGCTTCGGAACGATCTGGGCCATGTCGATCGGGTCTCCCCCGGCGGGCTGCTGCCAGGCGACAACCGCGTCGGTATCGACCAGCAGGACACCCGCGACGGAGTAGGTGAGGTACTCGATCGCGTCGCGCCGGGCTCGCCCGGACTCGATCTGCGCCCATGCCTCCCACGTCGCCGCGGGGACCTCGATGACCATGTGGAAGCTCTCGACCCAGCGGCCCGGCTCGCTCGCCACGGGGCGCGAGTCGCGCCAGTGGATGCGGGCATTGGTGTCGGAGATACCGGGCAGCCATCCGATCGCGTCGCTCAGGTGGTAGCCGACATCCCACGGACACATGAGCAGGTCGACCCCGAATCGGTGGGCCCAGGAGTCCTCGGAGACCGACACCGTGAAGGACAGGTCGATCTTCACCGCCGGGCGCCGAAGAGCTTGCGGCCGTCCAGGACGCGTAGCGTGATGCCCCTCTCCTGGCAGACGGTGCGCAGCTCGGGCTCGTAGCCGTCGAACCAGTCGGCGTCGACGACGTCGGCGCCGGTGTTCCCGGCCGGGCCGGTGACGTGGAAGTAAACCGCGTCGCGAACGTCCAGGACGCGCTCGGTCTTGAGGCAGACGATCTGACGGGCGACCGCGGCCTGGAGCTCGATGCGGTCGATGGCCAGGTCGGCGCCCATGGCGCCCGTCATGACTGCGGCGATGTCGTTGGTGAACATGCTGGATCCTTCGCGGTTGGTTGCGGTGGCTTACGGTCGGTGGTGAGTCGACCGATCAATTCATGTAAAGCTTAATCGCAAGTACGACTTTCGCACAAGAGTTGGGGTGGTGCCATCTCCGGGGCCCGAGGGAGGGAGCCAGGGAGGGGAGCCCGCCCCCTGCTCGTGAAACGGCACAACTCTCCCGTCTGGGAGGGTCGTCTCACGAGCAGGAGGGGGTCAGCTCACTCATCTCCGTACGCCGTCGGTCGGTCGCATCGGTCGGATCGCTGCCAGGACGGTCATTACGCGTCCCCAGGGCGGGATGCTCTACAGGGTCCAGCGCCCAAGCCCACTTCCCCGCAGGGATGGTGTCGTCCAGGGCGCACCCCTCTGCGGGGTCCAGGCCGAGCCTGCCGTGTTCCGATCCCGTGCCTCGCGGCCTATCCCCCGGGCATCGGGACCTGGCCGGAACGGTGGCCGTCGCGCATGGGGACTTCGGGGACCAAAGCCTGGTCGCCTGTAGATTCAGTGACCCCTCCAGCCCTTTCGGGCCTCGCACTACACCCGGTGGGTTAGCCGGTGGGAGGTACTCATTCCGCCTCGTGCCTCCATGGCGGGACGCCTGCGGAACGCAGCGCGTGGCGGGCTTCTGGCGCCCGTCCATGCCTCAAGATTGTTTCGACGGGCAGACGCTACAGCACGCCCACGTCTTCACACAAGTTCTCGTAAAGCCGGATATCCACTCCGACTTTCGACTAGGATTCTTTCTGTTCGCGCTCAGCTCGCTGCTGGTCGAGCTCGTCCTGCTTCTGGCGGCGCTCAGAGTGAAGCTTGTCCTGCGGCACCATGCCGCGGTAGCGAGCCTTGGTCATGCACGGCTGGCCCTTGACCGCCATGCACTCCAGGCGAGGGCACGTGACGTCAGCCGTCTCGAAGCGCTTGTGCTGCGGCAGCACCCTCTTGGTAGCCATGCAGCGAAGTCTATCGAGGGGTGCGAGCGTGCCGCCGCTAGCCAGGACTCATGGTTACGGGCACTTATGGCTGAGGATCGGTCCAGTAGTCAGCGAGCATTTCTTCGGGCCAGTCAGGTTGCCGGATCGGGCCGCGGGGTCCCATCTCGCGGAAGTAGGGCGCCACGTCATAGACAGGCGTGCCGTCGATCGCGTCCAGGTCGGCGACGTGTAGGTCTAGGCCGTCGACCTTGAGCAGCCGAGGGAAGGACTGGGCGAGCTGATTGGGTCGACGGTGATTGCGGTGAACGAAGGTCCCAGTGGCCGGCCAGCGGGGGTCATTGCGGGGGCTGCGCGCGTGCAGGGCCACGTCGGCGGGATCGGCGCGGTGGAAGTGCCAGACGACCAACAAATGCGAGAACTCCTCCAGGCCCTGAACGACCTCGGGCGGAAAATCGGTGTTCAGCCGGATGATGGCGGTTCCGCCCCAATGATCGTCAGTGGGGTCGGTGCGTCCGCCGACGACCACACCGATTGGGGCGATCTCCAGGGACTCCTTCACCGGTGCTCCCTTCATATCCAGTCAAGAAGAAATGAGACTGCCGTCGTACCCAGCACGGACGAGAGCCTCGTACGCGTCACGCACGTCCTGTGGAATGTCCTGCTCAATGGCGAATCCGAGCTTCGGGTACTCCATCACGCGCTGAAGGTCACCGACGAGCATGTCGAGTACGAATCGCTCGTCCCCGAACAACTTGAGATAGTCGTCGAACTCCACCCGGGACGACGCGCACACGAACTCCGCCTCTGGCCATAGCCGCCGTGCAGTGGCGTAGCCCCTGCGCTCCATGCACGGCATGGAGATCAACAGCACTTTCGACGGAATGCAGCCCGCACCGGCGAGTACACGCCGGGAGTGTGCGATGTTCTCGCCGGTGTTGCTCGCGTCCGGTTCCAGCAAGATCGCGTCCGCGGGCATCCCGAGATCGATGGCGCGCTCCCGAAAATGGACCGCTTCACCGCGGGGGAACCGCTCCCGCGAGCTCCTGCTGGCGCCGCCGGAGAAGACCATTACCGGAAACAGGCCAGCACGGTAGAGATCCACGGCCGTGTCGACAACACCCAGGTCATGGCCGCCCAATCCAATCGCTGCGTCGCACGGCTCCGGACGGTGGCGCATCCGGTGGTAATCCCAGATGAGGGCAGCCAGTTCGCGCGCCTCGTCGCTGATGGCCCTGCCTGACGCCGTGCTGCTCACGTAGCCTCCTTGGCCACTTTCCTCCACGAGGATGGCGTATCGCAGTTGCCTTACACCTCCTGTCCCCGCGGACGGCCATCTTTCAGCGCAGTGGTGAGCCACTCCAGCGTGCCCGTACGCAGTGCTTGATCAGCGAGCTGCTTGGCCGTTGGCGTGGCGAGTGCCGCCAGAGAACTGTCGATCCAGGGCTGCACGTTCTGATGTCCTTGATCGCGGTACTCCAGCGCCTGAAGCAGGCACTCAAGCTTGTCTGCGTCATGAGCGCAAGCCGCTTCGATACTGTCGTTGGCCTCATATTCACGCACACCGCCGGACAGGGCTTGAGCCACCCGCTCCGGGAGTGCGCGGACCTGGTCAGCCGTCACCTCTTCGTTCGAGGCAGCCGTCAGGTACCGCTTGCCGATGTAGGGAATGTCGGTGATTCGGGTCTCCTGGGTGTCGTGGAGGAGACCGAGAAAGGCGGCGCGCTCGGGGCTCCCGCCCTCTATGGCAGCGAGAACCGCAGCGATGATCGCCATCCGGAACGAGTGCTCGGCGATGCTCTCTGGATCCCGGACGCCAGCTACCAGCCATCCTGTGCGCTTGTACCGCTTCAGCAGCCCGAGCTCGTACAACAGGGACGTAATCCCCGCCAGTTCCTCCGCCACGAAGTGCCCCTTCTCAGTCACGATCCAACATGCGCAGAGCGTAAACCACGGCATCGAGCTCGCGCCTGGCCTGAGGGGATACCTCAGCCTCGTCGAGGAGCTGGCCTGCGCTTGTGTACAGATGCACTGCTGTAGATCGGTTCAAGACGGTCGGACGCAACATGATCAAGGCCCAGAGCGTGTGCACCACAACGTCGATATAGGGGTTCGTCGAGCTGAGCCGACTCATCAGGTGCTTAAGGATTCGCGTCCCCGGCCAGATCTCCACAGGAAGATTGACCATGAAGAGGTCGTTCACTTGAGGCTCCGTCACCTCCCCCAGCCAATAGGCCCAGTAATTGAGGTTAGCGACTTCGCAAGTTTGATCGGTGAGGTAGTCGCTCACGAAGCGCTGAAGCCCTTCGCGGTCGCCGTTCCGCGCGAGGGAGTGCGCTCCCGACCGCACCACGGCCCACGCCGGCGACCACTCTCCAGGGCGCCGGATACCCCGCTCTTCAGCGCGATGTAGCCAAGACAGCCACTCCGCAGTCTCCGCCCCTTGATCGAAGCCGACCAGGTAATGGGCTTGTCGGCGAAGAAGGGCCTGCCCTGGACGCGCAGTATCCGCCTTCTCCGCAACACGCTTCAGATGGTCGATGAAGCGCGAACGTTCAGCCTTCGACAACGCCGGTGATCGCGTCGCTGGCCCCCGCCCGGACCGCTCCGCTGCATCTGCGAGCCCCGTAGGCGTTGTCCGGGTGAAGGGCCAGGCAACGAGGTCGGTAAAGCTCCGCGTCACCACGCGAGCAGCGAGGGGATGTTCGTCGACCACATCCGACCGCGCCGAAGCCCCCAGGACGAAGCCGAGAAATCGGTCGACCTCAAGTGCGTCGTCGAGCTGCGCGAGCCACCGCGGGTGAGCTCCCAAACCCATCAGGGAACTACGGAGCGCCAGATAGGTCGAGGTCGGGGTCGCTAGGAGCGAACGACGCCCAGACTCCCAACCCTGGATAGTCGTGACCTCCACTCCGAGTCGCTCAGCAAATTGCTCCTGAGTGAGGCCCACCGACTCCCGGAGAACCTTGAGCGTGTGACCGGCAATCCGCCCTTCCCGGACGCGATCAGTCACGCCCTGACTAGTAGTCAGGGTGAACCTGTCCTGAACCGCCATCGCTGCGCTCACCACCGCTGCAAGTCGTACCAACGGTCAGTACCAACGCACATGTGCTGTACCTACCGTGGCTCCATGAACCCAGCGTAGACGTCAGAGCAGTGAAGAGAAGCGAGACAAGGTAGACGGGAGCCGAGGCATGGACACGGGATCACGGCATCGCCGCGCCGTGTCCCTTCCGGTATCTACGCGTGACGAGGCTGAGTGCCCATCAGCGGTCCATCCTGAAGCCAGAGCCCGTTTCCCACTCTGGCTTGAGGATGGAGTGCACCACCGAATCGCGCCACTGTCCGCGCACCAGGATGTGCCCGCGGATAGTGCCCTCCTCGATCATCCCGAGTTTGGTCATCACTCGAGCGGACGCCTCGTTGAGCGGGCTGCGTGCGCCCCAGATCCGATACAGGCCGAGTTCCCCGAAGCCGAGGGACAGCAGCAGCCGGACCACTTCTCCGCCGAGTCCCCGGCCCCACTGATCGGCGCGGAGCGCGAAACCAATCTGGCCGCTGGACTGGGCCGGATGCTGTCGGTCGATGGCCAGCCGCGCGTACGCGACGACGGTGTCATCGGGAAGAACGCCTGCCAGCGAAAATTCATCGCGGGGGTCGGCGTGGGCAGCTTCGATCACGCTGGTGATTGTGGCTTCCACCTGCTCTCGGTTGCGGGGCTCGAAAGACATGTGCTCGGCGACCTTCGGGTCTCCGTAGATGGCCAGCACGCCGTCCACGTCATCGGGACGGAATTCGCGCAGGCTGAGGCAATCGGTAGAGATCGTTACCGGGTACATGCCCGAACCCTAACGGCCGGTGGAGAGCGCGCGGACGGGTACCGACCGGAACGCTTCGATCTGCATTCTGAGCCCTTCGGCCAGGGACGTTCCGCGGAACTGGGGGTCGCGCAGGGCGATGTGCACGCGTTGCAAGCTGGCTGCGATTCCTTCGATGCGCTGCCCGGCGGGCAGGTCCAGAACCGGGACGAGCGCCTCGGCCGCGCCGTCCAGCTCACCCAGGGCGACCCAGGCCAAGGCGAGATCGCAGTGGGCGCCCGCTTCGTCGCTGAAGGATCTGTCGGCCGGAGCCGCGTCGGCGTAAGCGGAGATGGCGTGGCTGGCCGCCTGGATGGCCTCCTGCTCGCCTCCGGGCATCCACACATAGGCGTCAGCGGCGTAGTAGCTCTGTCGCGGCGCCGGGAACGTCATGATGCCGCCAAGCTCGTCCAGATCGTCCCCGATGACACGCTCTCGGGCAGCAAGGGCACGTCGAACGGAGGCGTGGACGCCTTCGTGGTCGCCGAGGACGCCGAGGGTACGGGCGTGTTGCGCGGCCACCCACACGGCAACGGTCCCGTTGCCCTCGACAGCGAGACCAGCGGCGTCCTCGGCGTAGCGGGCCGCTTTGTGCGGGCTCCCCGACCAGTAGGTGATCATGGACTGGAGGGTAAGAACCCATGCGGCGAGCGCGTTGTGGCCGATGCGCTCAGCGCACATGAACGCGGCACGGGCCTGGGTCATCGCGGCGTGGGGGTCACCGGAGTCGTGGCTGGCCTTGGCCAGCATGCCGCCGACGACACCGGCCAGCATGTACAGGTCGGCGGTCTCGTCGGGACGCTGCCGCCCTTCGAGCAAGGTGTAGATCACCTCTTGAAGCTCCGACATCTCGGGCAGCAGCTCGTTGAGCGGCGTGCGGGGATAGTCGCGGGCAACTCGGGCGACGTCATCACGAAGCTGGGGCAAGGTTTCGGGACCGACGTTGCCACCTTGGACGAGCGTGGCGAAGCGTCGAGCTCTGCGTGCGGCCATTCGTACTGCCTCCTTGAGGGGATCGTCGGTTATTGCTGGCCGTACCAGAGGTCGTGCCGGTGCGGTGTCGTGCGTCGAGTCGATGACGTCGCCAGCCAAGCCCAGGGGTGCCAGGGCGTAACCGGCGTTGCATCGAATGAGGATCTCGCGCTCTTGCCGGTCGAGTCGGTCGAGACGATCGGCGTCCAGGAGGTCCAGCGGCCTGGTCCCATAGACGGCTGCGAGGGTCGTGATGTGGGTGGCCAACGGCGCCCGGCCGCCAGTGGGAAAAGTCTCAAAGCGGCTGAGCAGAGCCTGGTCCAGGTAGGTCCCAGTGGGCTGCAGGGCGTACCGGTCGACCACGTCGGCTTGGGACAGGCCCAGGGCCGTGCGGTAGGCGGCCAACGGCGAAAGCTGAAACTTGATCCGCAGCTCTACCGCGATCTCTGGCACCGTCCGGCCCTGGTCAATCATCTGGGCCCGCAGACGGTTCACGTGACGCCGGAGGACTTCCTGGGTCATGGCGCTCCCCTTCAAGGCTCTGCAAGAAGAGTCAGGGGTCGAGGTCGGGTTCAGCAACACCGCATTTCGGGCTCTGGCCGGTCCCCATACATACAAGTGGCCCAAGCCACAACATCAGCGCAGGTCACAGCGGTGCGCTCGTACATAGGAAATATGTCCGAGCGCCCGGTGACCGACCGGATGCGGACAGCGTTTACTGGGCGTCAATCCACACCGCAAGGGCATGCAGATAGCCCTGGACTCGATCGAGGCTCGATGACCTCCGACGCACCTTCCGCCCAGGAGTATGACCGGCCCGTGAACACGGAGGTCGACCAGCCGTCGCTCGGCACGCTGCCCACGGCGGTTGCGCCGACCATCCCGCGCATATACGGCAGCGTGCACTGGATCCGCCGCTCCAAGGAGGAGGCCGGCGAGCTCGTTGTCTTCGACGACCCGTCAGGCAGCGAGAAAGGCACCGAGGAGCTATGGCAGAAGATCATCTCCAGGGAGGCGGTCTGAATGCCCAGCCCGTATGCCTCATTTCCCTACGATCTAGTCCCGGCCGACAAGGCCGCGTATCTGCTCCAGTCCGAACTCCAGGCCGCGCACGCACTCGTCTCGAAGGTGTCCGTCCAGGCGGACGTCGCGGTTCTGCTCGTCGAAGGCATGTTGGTCGTCTATGGACACAGCTCGAAGTGGCATTGGTGGAGCGGCCAGAAAGACGAGGCCGGGCGGTGGGTGTGGAACACCGCCCCGATCACCAATGCGGGCGCCTCTGCCCGCTTAATCGCCGAACGCTTTACCCAGCTCCTCGCCGCCCAGCCTCACGAGGCGAGACGGCGATGAGACGCACGGCTGCCCGGTCTCCGCAGCCCACCCAGTTGCGGCACGAGTCGACCCGCCCCCGGGGTTTGAACTCCCGGGCAGCCGTCGCCCCTCTCCAGCGCCGCGGTCTTCAGCCCGATGCAGTGGTTCTCGCTTGCCTGCCTCATGGAGGATCCGATGACGCCTGAAACTGCGCAGTGCCATGAGTCGCGCCTTCGAGAAGTGATCGCGCACCTGCCGGAAGGCTCGCGGTATCTCCTCATCTCATGCATCAGGGTGGCGATGACCGGAGGTGGACTCAGGTCGGAGACCTACATGGAACCAGAGCTGGAGGTCCGCGATCACCGCGGCAATCGGCGGGTGGCCATTTCGATCGAGAGCGAGGAGTACCGGGTGGCGCTGCCCAGTGGCGCTGTCTTTGCACAGGAGCCGAGGCAGGCCGCCATATTGGTTGGGCCGCCGTCGTGACCGGTGAACGCGGGCTGGCGTCGCTCATCCGTGACTTTCCCCGCTGGAAGATCACCGAGAGCTGTGTGCCCGGTTCCTACATCGCGCTACGCGGTGACTTCGTCCCTGGCCGGGACAACGTCCACTGCGGCACCCTGCAACAGCTTCGGCAGGCACTCGAAGCAGAAGAAGGCGGCGGACAGCTCCTCTACCTGCCGCAACGCAAGGTCAGCTAGCCCCTCCCGGTGAAGGAGCCATGTCGTGACCATCCTCCGCACAGCCGCGCTCGGCCTGGCCCTGGCCGGTCTCGCCAGCGCCCTGTACCAACGGGCATCCGAGCGAGCCGATCTCCGCCGCTCCCCGGCGCCCGGCCGCTTCGTCACCGTCCGAGGCCGACGCCTGCACGTACACGCCGAGGGCGACGGCGGCCCGACCGTGGTCATCCTGCCCGGCATGACCGACAACGGCCTGGGCTGGGTCCACGTACGGCGGGGCCTGGTGCCCGGTCAGCGCGTATGGCAGTACGACCGGGCGGGACTCGGCTGGAGTCAGGGCCCCTCCTGGATTGAGTGGCGCGGCTGCTCGGCGCTGGCCGACGAGCTGCACGAGGTCTTGGAGGCGTCTGGCGAGCCCGGCCCGTTCCTGCTCGTCGGCCACTCGATGGGCGGGGAGATCGCCCGGCTGTATGCGGCCCGCCACCGCGAGCAGGTCGCAGGGATGGTGCTCGTCGACGCTCCCTCCGAGCGCGCGACCTGGATGATCGAAGAGTTCGGGTGGCGTGAGAGCGGGGCGGCCAAGCACTGGGGCAGCGCCCTGCGCTACGCCCTCACCCCTTGCGGCCTGGTCCGGGCACACCTGCGCCTGGCGATCCGCCGAGGTGAAGAGCCGGTCATGCTCCGCCGGATGCGCCAGCGACTCCCGGCCGAGATGGTCGAGCTGGGCATGGCCCTGGAGCTCACCAGCGGGCAGCGCCGCGCGGAGGTCCTGGAGGATCTCGGCCGGGCCGGAGCCATCAAGGCGCTGGAAGCCGCGCGCACGCACTTCGGCAGCCTGCCGCTAACAGTCATCTCCAGGGCCCCATACCCAGCACCGGACACGTACTACGGCGACTACTTCGCCAATCGGCCCGCCGACGTGGCCGAGCGCCGCAACCGCGTCTGGGCCCGCATCCAAGACGACCTGGCCAGCCTGTCCGACGACAGCACACTGATCGTCGCCGAGAGGGCGGCACACAACGTCCAGGCCGACGAGCCCGAGCTGATCGTCAAGGCCGTCACCGACATGTGCGTCAAGCTCCGAACCGCGAAGTCCAGCTAGACCCAACCGGCAGAGGGAGAATGCCATGAGACCCCAGGTAGGCAAGCACGACGACAACAAGAAGCCCGGCGACAAGCCGATCCCCCAGCAGCCGAAGCCGTCGCAAGACGGCCAGCAGCCGGGCGGCCAGGGTGACGGCCAGCACGCGGGTGGAGGCAAGAAGTGACGGACCTGACCGACCAGATAGCTGGGTCCTTCGAGCGCTTGGGCCCGCGTTGGCTGGAAGCCTTGAGGGCGAACCCGCGAGGGCTGTTCATCCCCAGCCAGGCGTGGGTGTCGCCCGACGATGGGCCCGGCTATGTGATCGACCGTGACGCGGACGCCTCGGCCTGGGAGAAGGCCGTCTACAGCGACATCTCGATCGTCACGCAGATTGATGACGGGGCGACACCTCTTGTCGACGGCTACGAGGAGGGGCGGCTCTACAGCTCCTCCAACTCCATGCCTACGATCGTGGCCACCGAGCTGGGACTGCTCGGTCTCCACGCTGACGATCACGTACTGGAGATCGGCACTGGGACCGGCTGGACGGCGGCGCTCATCTCCTCCTTCACGGGCGGCGGCCAGGTAACGACGGTGGAGATCGACATCGACGTCTACCGGCAGGCGCAGGCCAACCTTGCCCGCGCTGGACACGACGACGTCCGGCTGATCCACAGGGATGGCACCCTGGGCCACCCCAGCGGCCAGCCGTACGACGCTGTGCACGTCGCCGTCGGCGCGATCGAGGCGTCACCCGCGTGGGTCGAGCAGACCCGGGCGGGCGGCACCATCGTGTTCCCGTGGATGCCGACATGGCGGTACGGCGCGTTCGTCGCCCTGCGTGCCGTCGGCGACGGCACCGCAGTCGGCCGTATCGAATCGGGATGCTCGTTCATGATGATGCGCGGCCAGCGCTCTGGTGAGCTTCGGGGACTCGGCGACGACGTCCGCAAGCGCCCGGCCCGGATCGACCCGCAGCGGATCGCCGGGGAGTGGGCGGCCTCCATCTTCTTGAACGCGATGCTGCCCGGCGTCGTCTGCACCACCGAGCAGGACGGCGGGTTCGTGCTGTGGGCCCACTCCGACACCTCGGCCGCCTACGTCACCTGGGATGAGGAGGTGGGCGACTGGATCGTGCAGTACAGCGGCGACCGCGACCTGTACCTCGAAGCCGAGGAGGCGTTCCTGCGCTGGATCTCCTGGGGCTGCCCGGCCAGCGACCGGTACGGCTACACGGCCACGCCGGAAGGCGACGTCGTCTGGGTAGACCATCCCGGGCGAGTCGTCAACCTGTGATCGCGAAGGCTGAGCAGCTAACAACTCATGTCCGTGGCGCAGAGGCGCGAAGGTGACGAGGTGCTCAGCGAGGGTCGATTCACGCACTGTCCCGTCAACCAAAGGAGTGAAGCATGATCCAACCCGACTCCAGGCCGCTGGCATTCATCAACGTGTCAAAGGAGCTTGAAGCCGCTCTGATCGAGATCGGAGGTGCGCTCCCCGCTTGGGACGTGGCGGGCTCCCACCTGGCGGATGCCACGCTCGAGCGGTACCAGGCGCGGATGGAGTCCGTGCCGCTGATCAAGGAGACCTCTGCGACGCTGTGCAACGAGCTGACCCGAGAGGGCGGTGGATACGCTGTGCTGCGCCTCGGAAGCATCGCCAAGGCGCTGGGGACCGACGACGACCGGTTCCTACGGCTGGCTACGGCCTTCGCCGCCGAGGTGGCCGTCCCTTTCTCGCCGTTCCCCCGATGGCCACTCTGGAAGGACATCGGTGTCAAGACCGACAAGGACCCCGGCAAATCCAGCGGCATCGGATACAACGCGTTCCACATGGACCTGGTGAACGCGACCCGGCCCCCTGACTACACCACACTCCTGTGCATCCGCCGCGACCCACTCGGCGGCGGCCCCAGCATCCTCTCCGATGCCCACGCAGCAGTGGCGCGGCTGCCGGAAAGCAGCCGCGCCCTACTGGCCGAGTCGGCCTACCATTACGGGACCTTCTTCGACCTGCATGGCGTCGGCCACGAGTACAAGCCGTTTCCGATCCTGGACGATTCCCGTCCCGGCAAGGGGTTCGTTCGATTCACCGCCAAGATGCTGGAGAGGTCTGAGCTCGGCCAGGCGCACGCCAACGCCGCCAGGGAACTCGCCGAAGAACTCGTCCGAGGGCAGGTCTCCTTCATGCTCCAGCCTGGGGACTACCTCATCGTGAACCAGCGCCGCTTCCTCCACGGGCGGGAAGCGCTCCACAGCGGACAGGAGGCCGTCCCGGTCGCTGACCGGCGGCTGCTACTCCAGATGCTTCTGCGTGCTCCAACCGGAGCCAGCTCGGCCGCGTAGCCCACCGACGGCGCTGGCGACTCGCCCGGGTCCTGCCCTTCGGGGCCAGCCGCCGATCACGCGGCACGGTCACGGGGGGGCTAGATGTGTGACTTCCGCACCGAGTGCCATACAGCCCCAGCCAGAGCCCGCGTCGACCAGATCACCGAGAGCTGTTCGTGCTGACGGTACAGATTCCAGTTGTATCGGACCAGCGACAACTTGTTCGACGAGAGCGACCCGGCCCGCTGTGACCGGTACACGGCCAGGGGTTCCCGCAGGGCACGAGCCGGGGTCCCGTCCCGCATGATCGACAACCAGAGCGCGTAATCCTGCCGCTTCGGCATGTCCGGCATCCGCTTCGTCCCGAGCACCCTGCGGTCGTACATGGCGGTCAATGCGCCGATGTGGTCCTGGACCAACATCGCGCTGTAATCCACGTGCTCAGGCGCCCACACGACGCGCCCGTTCGGGACGAAGTCGGCGGCCTCGCCCTCGTACAGGGCGTCGACCTTGTAGTAGGAGGTGAACGTGAGGGGGGTCTCGGCTGACGCGGCGAAGGCGAGTTGCTTTTCCAGCTTCGTCGGGAGCCACATGTCGTCGCTGTCGAGAAAGGCGATGAAGTCACCCTGGGCCCGCTCGATGGCCAGATTCCGGGCCCGGGCCGCGCCTCCCTGCCGGTCCACTGCCTCCGGCCGGACCCGCTCGTCCTGCCGGGCCAGCTCTGTCAGCAGATCCATCGACTCGTCCGAGGATGCGTCGTCGGTGATCAGCAGTTCGAGGTCGGTGTGGGTCTGCGCCAATACCGACCGAATCGAGGGCCCGAGCGTGGCCGCCGAATTGTGGACCGGCATCACCACAGAAACCAGGGGCACAGCGGTGCTCCTTACCCAGGTTGGAGTCGTCATGGATATTGTCGTCGCAGGTCAGGGCTACGTGGGACTGCCTCTGGCCGTACGCGCCGCCGAGGTGGGCCATCGCGTCGTCGGCTACGACGTGGACCTGCACCGTATCAAGCGGCTCACCGTCGGTGAGTCGTACGTGGAGGACGTGACCTCCACGCGGCTCCGCGCGGTGCTGGACTCCGGGGCCTACGTCGCGACGGCCGACGTTGCCGAGCTGGCCGGCTTCGACATCGCGGTGATCACCGTGCCGACCCCGCTGAGGGACGGCGTGCCCGACCTGACCTACATCGAGTCCTGCGCCCGGACGCTGGGCGAGCACCTTCGCCCCGGCGCGACGGTGGTCCTGGAGTCCACGACCTATCCGGGCACCACCGAGGAACTACTGCTACCGATCCTGGAGCAGACCTCGGGCCTCAAAGGCGGGGTGGACTTCCTGGCGGGCTTCAGTCCCGAACGCATCGCTCCGGGGAACAAGCGGTGGTCGTTCGAGGGGACTCCCAAATTGGTGTCCGGAATCGACGCCAAGTCACTCCATGCGATCAAGGGTTTCTACGACGGCATCTTCCAGACCACGGTTCCGGTGTCCGGGACGAGGGTCGCCGAGATGGCCAAGCTGATCGAGAACGTCTTCCGGTTCGTCAACATCTCCCTGGTCAACGAGATGGCGATGCTGGCAGCCCCTCTCGGCGTGAACATCTGGGAGGCGATCGACGCCGCCGCAACCAAGCCCTTCGGCTTCACGCGGTTCACCCCGGGGCCAGGAGTCGGCGGGCACTGCCTGCCCGTCGACCCGTTGTTCCTCTCGTGGAAAGTCCAGCAGGAACTCGGCGTCCCTTTCCGGTTCGTGGAACTCGCCAACGACGTGAACCGCCACATGCCCGACTACGTCGTCTGCCGTCTCGCGGAAGCACTCGACAAGCGCAACATGCCCATCAACGGATCCCGGATCCTGCTGCTCGGCCTGACCTACAAGATCAACGCCACCGACCTCCGCGAGTCGCCCTCGGCACGTGTCGCCGAACTCCTGATCAACCTCGGCGCCGAGGTCCGCGGCGCCGACCCCAACGTCCAGGAAGGCGACGACACCAAGCTGAACGTGCCCTTGGTGGACGCGAGCGCGCAGGAGATCGCGGCCTGTGACGCCGTGGTGCTCCTCATGGACCACGCACGATTCGACCTCGCGATGATCGAGAAGAACGCGCCCTATGTTCTCGACTGCCGAAACCGCCTGTCCGGACCCAACGTCGAGGTTCTTTAGCTCTCGGAATTCCCCTCTGCCCAGCTTCCGACCTTCATCCCGGGAGTTCTCTTGCGAGACGAATGGGAACACGCGCACACGGACTACACCAGGCCCGTACAGCGTCGAACTCCTGCCTCGCTGGCCGACAGTGAGAGCGACTGGCGCTACTACCTTGAACGCTCCACTCCCAACGGCTGGCTGATGCGGAACAACGCCATGACCGAGGCGCTCATCAGCGGGCAGCCGATGTATCTGCTGCACACCACCAGGGACATCAACGCCATCCGCACCAGCCGGCAGTTGCATGTCTCCACCGGCTGCCTGGTCGGAGCCCTGTACTGCTCGCCCCTCGCCAGCCAGCGCGAGGGACTGCGCCCGCACAACCTCGGCGCCTACCTGATGCAGACCAAGCCCTCCACCAAGCCCTTGGTCTTCGAGGTCGTCCCGGACGGCCCGATCCGGCCCAAGGGCGTCGATTACCTGCACCTTGGCGCCATCCACCTGCGCACCTACCTGCGCTTCCAGAGCTTCCTCGCCCCGGCCGAGATCGACCAGCTCGACCGCACCGTGCTGGCCGGGCTGCGCACTGCCGCCCCCTTCCTGGACGTCGCCCTGCGCAACGCTGTGGGCCAGGCCACCGCGGCACCCGAGTTCATCGACCAACTGTCCGCCGCCGTGGCCCAAGTGCCGTTCCTCGGCTACCTGTACTTCGAGGTTCTGTCCGAGTACCTGATGCTCCACTCCGTTACTCCGGAGACCAAGAACTATGCCCAGGTGGGGGAGCTGAACAACTGGCTCTACAAGCGACTCGCCTTCGCCGCGGTGGACAGCATGGACCAGTTGTTCGACCTGGCCCGCTTCAGACCGCGTCACGACCGGCTCGTCCAGCTCATCGAAGGCATAGAGCCGGAGCTCAGCCCGGGAGTCGCGGAGTACATACGGCGAAGGTTGTCCCACCTGTTTGCTCGTACTGCATTGCACCCGTCACAGGACGCAGCGTCGGTCATCTTCCAGGGAGCCGATCTCCACATGATTCAGGAAGCCGCACCCGGACTCCTCGGCCAGATGCTCTTCCGCGAGATCCGGTACATGCCCCGATATAGACAGCTATACCACTGCTTCGAGAAGGCGAAAGCTCTTGAGGCATGGGACTACTGGAACAATGAGGGCATTCCTACCCCATTCAACGGCATTCTCCCCAAAGGGGAGATTGGCATCCATCCCGTCTCCCCCCGAACGTCAGTCAGAGCGTGGACAGCAGAACGGGACGAGAAGGGATATCTCCATCCGGCCGAGGAGATTCAGGCTTCTATCACGCCGCAGCTAGCTTCGTGGTGGGCGCCTTCCCGCCAGCGCGAGATATAGAACGTCACCGAATGATCCGCACGTCGAGTCAGCCGTATACGACCGATCCCTGATCTCCCCGACAATTATTCGTGGATGGAGTTTCTGCATGGTCGCCAAGCTCCTGAACATCCTGACCGGCATCAACCGCACCGCTGCGCCATCATCTGGGAGCACGATCTTGGTTCACGATCTCTACGGCGCAATGCCTGATGTCCGCACGATCTTTCTGGGTAGAGCACCGGTTGATCCGGCGTGGAAGGCCGCGTTTGATCAGGTGATCACCCTCTCCACGACGAAGCGTCTCCACGGCCCGGATTTCGACCTCTACCTTGACGAGTTGACACGCGAGGTCGGTGCGCTCATCGAGGAGACTCAGCCGAACGTTATTCACGCTCAGCACCTTGGGTTCGCTCTCAGTTTGGCCTTCACTCGAGCTGCCGGCGACGTCCCGATCATCGCCATTGCGCATGGCCCAGACGTGATGGCGGCCGAGCGCAGCGCATGGGAATGTGAGCTCCTGCGTGAAGTGGCCGCCTCAAGCGCCGCGATCGTCGCCCCTACCTTCGCCCTTGCCGAGCGAATCGACCGTCTCACCGAATGCCGATTCACCGATCGACTCACCGTTATTCCGTGGGGTATCCCGTTGTGCGACGCCCGGGAAAGCGATCAACTCCCTCTCGCACCCGGACCGCTATCGTTGGTGCACGCTGGTCGCCTGGATGCCAACAAGTCCACGATCACCGCCATCGAGGCAATCGCAGTGTCCGGTCAGCCGCACCGGCTGACCATCATCGGCACGGGCTCCGAGGAAAAAGCACTTCGCGAGCAGACCCACTCCCTCGGCATCCAGGACCGAGTGACGTTTACACCGTTCCTGCCCCGCCAAGAACTGTGGCAGCGCCTACCCGAGTTCGATGCCTTTGTTTTCACGACCTCCGGCTCGGAGGCGTTCGGCCTGGTGGCCATCGAAGCGCAGGCCCACGGCCTCCCGGTCGTCTACTCCAACATCGCCGGAATGGCGGAGACCCTGGGCCAAGCCGGTACGCCGTTCACGGCAGGTGACCCGGAGAGCCTGGCGTCCGCGCTCAATCAACTGGCCGACGACGTGCACTGGCGCAAGGCCCTGATCCGCGCCGGGCTGGACAACGCGCGCCAGCACGACATCACCCACACCGCCAGGCAGTTGGCCGACCTGACCACCAAGGTCGCCTCCACCGCACTCGCATGACCCACCCCACTGATGCTGGCCCGCGACGGAAGGCAGGTCCCCAGGAACGGCAGCCTGGCGCCGCCGGTAGATCACGTCAGAGCCATCAGACACCCGCCCCACGGTAGCCGCACATCGTGGTTACAGAACCCGAAACTGTCAGTGACGGAGAGTAGCTTGCCGCTTATGAATATCGCCACCGGCACACAGACCACCCTCATGGTCATCCGCGGCAACTCCGGCTCCGGGAAGACCACGCTAGCCAAGGCCATGCGCGAGGCGTATGGCCAGCGTGGGCTCGCCATCGTCAGTCAGGATGTCGTCCGCCGCGAGATGCTCCGCGAGCTGGACGTGCCCGGCGGCGTCAACATCGGGTTGATCAAGACAATCTGCCTCCACGCTCTCGCCCACGGCCACCATGTCGTACTCGAAGGAATCCTGACCGGCAGCCGCTACGGCGCGATGCTCGACAGCCTCCGCCGCGACCACCAGGGCCCCGCCGCCTTCTTCTACATGGACGTGCCGTGGGAGGAGACCCTCCGGCGGCACGAGACACGCCCCCAGCGATCACAATTCACCCCCGAGCAGATGGCCGAGTGGTTCAAAGAACGCGACCTTCTGCCCGGCGGCTACGAGCAGCTCCTGGACCATGCCCTGTCCGTCGAGGACGCCGCTCGGACCATCCTTCAGACGGCGGGCTTGGCATCGAGCCCGAGCGGGCCGCCCCGCCCAGTAGCCACGTGACCCCATCAGCAAGGAGCAGCCTGTTGATCGAGTAGAGCAGCACGATCTCCCGTATGCCGTCGACGGAACGGAGCTCGTCAGTGCGTGCCAAGAACGACAGCGCCAAGACCGACCCGCCCGAAGCAGGTGACGCCACACCGCAAGTCGCCTCCGATCCGCTGTTCGGGTCGGGCATCCGCTACACCATGGGGTGGGCCCGCCACGAGGCCGAGACGACCGCCGGATTTGGCCAGGTGATGCGCCGTCTGCCCGAGCTGATCGGGATCTGCCTCAAACTCTCCTGGCAAGCTGACCGCATCGCCTTGATGATCGTCATGGCCTGCCAGCTCCTGGTGGGAGCCGCCACCGCTGGCGGACTCCTGGCCACCAACAGCGTCTTACAGCAGGTCTTGGCTGCGGGCCCGACACCAGAGCGGATCAAGAGCGCGCTGCCCGCGCTCGTGCTGATCGGTGCCGCGGGCGTGACCATCGCGGTGCTGACCGCCTGGTCGGATGCCATGTCAGGGCGCCTTACGCCCAAGGTCGAACGCTTGGCTTACACCGAACTGCTGGACAAGGCCGCCCGGGTCGAGCTGCTGCATTTCCAACGCGCCGACTTCCACGACCTGCTGGACGCCGCCCAATACGGGGCTGGCTGGATCGATTTGGTGATCGGGCAGCTCGTCAGGACCGTGACCGCACTCATGGGCATCGTCGCCGCCGCGGGTGTCCTGGGCGTACTGCACCCCCTGCTCTTGCCCTTGCTGCCACTGATCGTCCTCCCTCGAGGCTGGGCGACCGTCCGATCGACCCGACGGCACAATGAGTCCCGGCTGAAATGGCTGTCGCACATGCGCCAGCAACGCACCCTGACCTCCCTTCTGACCGACAAAGACCCCGCCGAGGAGGTCCGCGCCCACGCTGCGGGGGACTTCCTGCTGGGCCACTACGACCGGATCGCGGATCGCTCCGCCAGCGAACAAGCCCGCCTGGCGCGCGTCGACGCCAAGGCTGATCTGGTCGCCGGTGGGCTCAGCGGGCTGACCACGGGAGCGACCTACATCCTGCTCGGCTGGCTGCTGGCCACGGGCCAGATGGAGCTGGCGGCGGCCGGTACCGCAGTCCTGGCTATCCGCACCGGCACCGGCCAACTCTCCACCGTGGTCAACTCCATCAACTACATGTTCGAGTACGGCCTCTACACCGCCGACTGGCGCGACGCCTGCCGACAATCCCAGCAGATGGCCATCCCCCAGGGCGGAGCTGACACCCCGCCAGGCGGCCCGGAACTGATCGAAGCTCGCGAGGTGTGCTTCCGCTACCACAACGCCGACAAACCCGCCCTGAACGGCGTGAACCTGACGATCGGCCGCGGCGAGATCGTCGCCCTGGTCGGCCACAACGGGTCAGGAAAGACCACCCTGGCCAAACTCCTGACCGGCCTCTACCTGCCCGACTCAGGATCGATCACCTGGGACGGAGTAGAGACCACACACCTGGACCGGAACCGCGCGTTCGCCCACGTGTCACTGCTATCCCAGGGGTTTGAACACTGGCCGTTCACCGTCCGCGCCAACGTCGCGATCGGCCGACACGAAACCGAGCCGACAACCGAGACACTCACCCGCGCGGCCACCTCGGCTGGTGCCGTCGACCTCATCAACGGGCTGAAGGACGGCTGGAACACTCTCCTGGCACCGGAGTATCAGGGCGGGGTCGACTTGTCCGGCGGGCAGTGGCAGCGCATCGCCGTCGCTCGCGCCTACTTCCGTGACGCGCCGCTGCTGGTCCTGGACGAACCCACCGCCGCTCTGGACCCCCGCGCCGAAGCCGAAACCTTCGCTGGGGTCCGGGCGCTGGCCGGCGGCCGGACCGTAGTCCTGATCACCCACCGCCTCCACTCGGTGCAGCATGCCGACCGGATCTTCGTCCTCCAAGACGGCGTGGTCACCGAGACCGGCACTCACCAAGAGCTCCTCGCCCTGGCAGGCGAGTACGCCGATCTCTGGAAACTTCAGGCGAGCCAGTACAACACCGACGTCTACCCCGTATAGGAGCCTCCTGCGCATGCCTCGCTATCAGACAGTCGTGGACGCCATGATCATCCTGGTGAGAGAAGGCAAGGTTCTGCTGGCCCAGCGACAGGGCACCGGGTACGCCGATGGCGCCTGGAACCTGCCCTCTGGACATCTCGAAGCAGGTGAGCCCGTCCACCAGGGCGTCATCCGCGAGGCCCGCGAAGAGATCGGCATCGGCCTGGAACCGGACGATGTGCGGTTCGTGCACCTGTGCCACTACCGCAACCCCGAGGGGCAGGCCCGCATCGGCGTCTTCTTCGAGGCCCGCGCCTGGCAAGGCGAGCCGTACAACGCCGAACCGCACAAGTGCGCCCAGATCGCCTGGTTCCCACTCAATGACCTCCCGTTGGAGACCTATCCGTACACCGCTGCCGGTGTTCAGGAATACGCCAGCGGATCCCTCTACGCAGCGGTCGGCTGGACACCGGCCTGATCGCCGAGGGTCTGATCGCCCCGTTCAAGACAAACACCGACCAGGACAGCAATCCCTAGCGATAGTGGAGGTCAACGCGTGGACCTTCGGACGAACACCCCGCCCGCCGTCCTACCGGCCGGGCTGACGACTCTGACGTGGGCCGTCATCGACTTCGAGGGTCTCACCCCGGCTGGGCGTCCGCCCGAGCCGATCGAAGTTGCGGCCGTATCCGGGCGCCTCACCGACGCGGGCACCTGGGTGGAGGCTGGCCGGTTCACCTCGTTGATGCGCCCGCCGCCCGAGGTATCGGTCACCGATCGCGGCGTTGCCATGACCGGCATCACCCGGGAGATGCTCTCGCAGGCACCCACCGCGGCCGAGGTGATGGCTGACCTGGACGGGCTGTTCGGCGACCCGCCCTACCGGCTGGTCGCCCACCACGCCGCTACCGAGGCGACGCTGATCGGCGGGCAGCGACGCCACTGCCCGACCCTGGCTGCTATCCCGCTGATCTGCACCGTGAAATTGGCGCGTCTCCTGCTGCCCGAACTGAGCAGTCACAAGCTCGATCTCGTCGCCCGCCGCCTAGGACTCCAGATCCCCGCGGACCGCCACCGAGCGCTGCCCGACGTCGAGCTGACTCTGCAAGTCTTCATCCGCTTGATGGTGCAGGGAGCGCAAGCTGGCCGCTGGCGTAACCTCTTGGACCTACAGGCGGTCGGCGGCGTCTATGTCAAATCAGAGGCACGCCCAGCGGCGGGCGTCCGGCAAAGCGAGCTGTTCTAGTGGCTAGCGAGGCAAATCCACGCCAGAAACCCCGAGGAGGCGGCAGGCGCCGAATGGCCTTAGTCCTGATAACCCGCCGGGGCTGGCCGATCGACCGGGAGTCCCCATTCCTTCGCGATCTGGTGTGCGGCCTCGGCTTGGGCCCGCGCTGGTTCGCCCCAGCCGAGCGCGTCAGCCGCGTCCGGCAAAGGCACCATCCACCGGCGGCACACGTGGCCCGAGCCGTCCGGGTCCGGCCGCGGTGGATCAAAGGCGACGATCTCGCCCACCATGCGGAGCTGGGCGTACGGCGCCTTGCCCGCATCGATCACCTCCTGGTAGCCGAGGTAGGCCACACGTCCGAGCCGAACCTGATTCTCCTCGTCGGCCTCGCGGATCATGGTCGCCACCTCATCCGCGTCACCTGGTTCAGGGCGGCCACCTGGCAAGCCCATCACGCCGTTGACATCCTGGATCAGCACCCGTCCGCTCACCCGGCAGATCAGATACCCGTGCACGCGCGCCACCGGCAGGTCCCCTCGTACGGGAGCGGCGTGCCACCGATAGATCACCTCAGAGCCATCAGACACCCGCCCCACGGTAGCCACCGCGCCCGTCCGATGCCGCTGATTCTGAGGGCTTCGACCTGCCACTCGAATAGCTGCCCGGCCTCACCATGAAGGGACGCTGACCATGTCCAACACCGCAGCACGGACGATCTTCCGGGACCTCATCGACCAGATGATCCCTCACGATGCCGTGGAGGCAAGTCATCGCCAGGCAGTTCTGGACTGGGTGGACTCCGGCGATCCGCTGTATCGGACCCACAAACCGGCTACTCCGCCTCAACATCTGGCCGTCTACGCCGTCCCGTTCGATGAGGAATCCCGGTCAGTGCTCCTGGTCGAACACACCCTCGCCGGCCTCTGGCTGAACCCCGGCGGCCATCCTGAGGTCGACGAAGACCCCCGTCAGTGCGCCCGGCGCGAACTCGACGAGGAACTCCAGATCACCCCCGACTTCCACCCCGATCTTGGTGACGCCCCGCTGTTCCTGACCGTGACGCCGACCCGCGGCCCCAACAGCCACATCGACGTGACAACCTGGCATGTGCTGGCTTGTAACCGGGACATTCTGCTGACGCCTGATCTGCGGGAGTTCACCCGGACTGTTTGGGTCTCCATCGATGAGCAGGACTCCTGGCCCGCTGGCGGCTACGACCCCGCGTTCCGCCGCTTCCTCGCCAAACTCAGCAGCCGCTTGGCCCACCCCACCGGACCGAACAGTGATGCCCTGGCAGGCTAATCAGCCGATCACCAGCTTGGCGCCTGGGTCCAGCGCGGCCAGCTCGCCGACAGAGATCACGAACTCGCCGAGCTCGTCCTTGCGCGCTTGCAGATCCTTCACCACCTCGGGCACCGCCAGGACCTCCATCCAGCCGGCGAGTCCCTCACGGTCTTTGCCGTCGACCGGCTGCGGGTCGTCCGCGGGGGCGCCGTATTCATCCAGTTCGGAAGAGACCGGATGCTGTACCCGGCTCTCGTCCTCCCAGATCGGGATCAGATCGCGGAGGTAGCCAGAGCTGATGGTGACGAACTCCTCCCGGGTGATCTCCACGTATGCATCCGGCACGCCGTACAGCGTGGCATCGAAGTCGCCGTCGGCCGCAGGGTCCGCCGGATATGAGGCCCACAGCATCCACTCCGGATAGATGTGGTCGCGGAAGCTCCGCGTGGCAACGAGCATCACCCTGATGTCGAGATCTTGCCGAACTCGTTGGATCGAGGTGAGTTCCCAACCACCCTCCAGGAGGGCGTCGAGGTCGCGGCCAAGCGTCACGGGGTGGGGCACGTCGAACTCCTTGGTGATCAGCGGATGGGGCGATCCTAACCACCCCAAATGGTCCGATGGCGCCGCAGAACGGCCGGACCTCTCCCCCACTCCCCACGCCCGCGACGGCGGGCCGCTCCCCGGACAAGGCACGACCCCTCTGTTTACGTCCCATTTTCTCGAGAATTTCTTTTTCGCTGACCAGGTTTCCTCAATAATCGAAGGCAATTTTTGCGATACCGGCCACTGTTCTCATAGCGTTCAAGCGAGGCGCCCAGAAAACCAGGCCGGTCACGCTGCGCGAAAGGCATTTAACGGTGGGTGGGGGGTCGCATTTGTCAAGAGGGCTAGAGAAGTTCGTGATTTCCTACAATTTCCATGCGCGTACACATGCCGCCATGGTCCGCCGGAGGGTTCGGCGTACCTGTGCGCGCTTGCTGGCTCAATGCTGACCGCTGACAGAATTGCTGCTTTGACCTGCACAGACGTGGACGTGTGGAGATGGTTACATCTCCTAGCCTTTCCCGACGCGGCGCTGACCTGCACGAATGCAAGGTGCACAGAAAGGGCGTCACAGGCCCCTTTCGGGGGTCGCCGAGGCAGCCAGGTTGGCTCTTTTCTGCGATTTGTAGGGTTCAGAGGTTGACTTTAGGCCACTGCGTCCCGCCATTTTCAAGGCCCGTGGTGGCATGTCCTGACAAACTGAGGTTCCGCCATGTGGTGGACTTGCTACGCACGGGCACATCAATTATCAGTGAGCACCATTTACGGATAGTTACACATATTAAAAATGGCTCGGAAGAATGGGCCAGATAATCGCGCTGAATAATCGTGACCTGCGCCGTACCGGCGACGTGGGCGGGCCGGTCGAGTCCGTGGGCATGCTGTGGGGCATCGTGTCGGCAACGGGGTGCGCTGAGCCTGGCGCGATTTCGGCCGCCAGCAGGGCCCGGACATGCGAAAGCCCCCGGCATCGCCGGGGGCCTGGGGTTGAGGTGCTAGGCGCTGAGGGTCTTGGTCACGAGGTCCTCCGCGCGCTTGACCGCGATCTCGGCGGACTCCTCGGGCCTCTTGCCGCGCATCCCGCGCACGCAGTTGGAGCCGTTCCAGACGGACCAGACCCAGCCGTCGCCGTCCTTGTCGGGGAAGACCTCGCCCCAGATGTAGCCGTCGCCGGGGGCGTAGTAGGCGACCAGGAAGGCGAGGCCGTGGTTGGGGTGGAGTCGCCAGACCTCACGGCCCTCGGTGGCGGCGGTCAGTTCGGCGTCCTGCATGGTGAAGTCGTACATGGGTGGTCCTTCGGTTGGTGGTGGTGGCTACTCGTAGGCCAGGTGCTCGAAGCACTCGCGGGCCGTGCGGCGGTTGGGGAAGTAGCGCGTCCTGTGGGGTTCAGGGCTTGCTCCGAAGTGGGAGCGCTGGACGAACCAGCGGCCCGCTCCCCCGGCGAGGGTGAAGGTCACCGTTCCCGCCCCTTGGATGTCGCGGTCGGCCCGGTCGTAGTGGCGGACCCTTGCGCCCTTGCGGTCCTTGGGGATGCCGGGCTTCCAGGCCAGGGCGTCGGGGAGGTAGCTCATAGCGACGGTAGACGGGGAGAGTACGGCTAGGCGTCCGTCGCGCTCTGCTGGATGATCCAGGCCCTACCGACCTTGGCCGCGATCTTCTTCTGGCGGCTGCTGAGAACGTCATGCCCGTCCTTCAGGCCGTCGTAGAAGTAGACGTAGGCACCGAGGGCATCAAGAGCTGCGGCGCGCTCTGCGGTGTCGAGCAGGCCGGTCAGGTCGGCGGGCTCGTCGCTCTCTTCCTGCTCAGTCCACAGCAGGCTGACCTTGGTGATGATCGCCTGCCGTTCGTGGTTCAGGATCAGCATCGGGTCGGGCCAGCCGTAGTTCTGGTCGTACTCGCCGAGAGTGCGCAGGGCAGTCTCGGCGTCTTCCAGGGTGATGTCGCTGTGCATGTCGACGGAGTCGCCTTCGGGAAGGCACTCGGGACACTCGTCGTGGCACTCGCAGCAGTCCTCGCTGTGGGCGTCCTGGATGATTTCCTCTGCGGCGTCGGGGTCTGCGGCCTGCACGGTGTCGGCCATGCGCTGGTAGTCGCCCCATTGGCCGGAGTTGGACTCGGAGTCGACGCAGTTGTGTTCGCCCGCGAGGACGGCGGCCACAAGGATCTCGTGGTCGCTCAGGCGCATGAGGTAGGTCACCGTGTAGGTACGGAGCGTCGGGGCATCGCTGACCACGGCGGGCGGGGTCGTGTTGATGAGCGCCAGGGTGGCGACGGTGATGGGTGCGTCGGCTGGGTAGGAGTGCGTGGCTGTGCTGGGGGTGCCGTGGTCGTCTTCGCTGGTGGCGGTGACGGTGGCCCAACCCTCGAAGCGCTCGACAGGACCGGTCAGGATCTGGGCGTACGTGTGAGGCTCGGCGTCTTCGAGGTGGATGAGATGGCCGGGGACGAGGTCTTGGGCCTTGATCGTGATGTGCGGCAGGGAACGGGGTTCTTCGGCTTCAGTGGGCTCAGCGTCATTGGCCGCGTTCTCCAGTCGCTGGAGCCTCTCGACCCAGGCGCTTCCTTCGTCGGTGATCTGGACGGCGTCGAGGGTCGGGACCCGGTGGCCTCGGCGGGTGGTGGTCTCGGCCGTGATCGGCGTGACCAGACCTCGACGGGCGAGCGCGGAGAGGGTGGCGGCGGTGGCGTGTTGGCCGGGTTCGCCGAGCTGGGGGCCGCCCCGGTAGATGATGCCGGGCTTGCCCTGCTGCTGGGTCTCGTGGGCGTAGGTCAGTGCGCGGAGCATGGCGGGGGTGATGTAGGCGGTCATGGTGGGGGCTCCTTCAGGTGGTTGGTTGGTGGCGGTGCGGGCCCGGTGGTGAGTCGGGCCTGGTGGATTAGTCGTCGACTGGCTCGGGCGGCGCGGTGGCGATGACGCGAGCGCAGAGGGCGCAGGTGAACTCGGGCTCGCCGGGCTCCATGTCGAGGGTCCAGGGGTAGACCTCGCCGATCTCGGCGTCGTCGTTGTTGTACGGCGGGAAGCAGGCGGGGCAGAGGTGGCCGATGGGCTCGACTCGGTAGGCCAGGGCTTCAGCGGCGGGCCTGCGGATGCTCAGTGGGTACATGGCGGAGTGGTCCTTCGGCGGTGGTTGGTGGTGGCGTTGGCCCGGTGGTGAGTCGGACCTGATGGGTTGGTCGTCGATGTCGGGTAGCTCACTGCTGGGGGGAGACACCGGCCCAGGCGGTGAAGCCGGGGTGTTCGACAGTGGGAAGGCTGTGGAGGGGGCAACCGTGGCGGTCAGCTATCGCCTGGGCGTCCTCGTAGGCGGCGAAGATCAGGGAGGCCCAGCGATCGGCGTTGGTACCGTCCACCAGGCAGCGGGAGTCGATGCCTTCAGCGGCCAGTGTCTGGTCGGCGTTGTCGAACGCGCTGGCGATAGCTTCGCGGGATGCCCAAGTGCCCCGGCTGTTGATGACCCAGAGGGTGAAGCGGGCCAGGTTGGCGGGGGTGATCTCGGCGGCCTCGCGGGCGGTCCAGGAGTCCATGCCCTTGGCAACGTAGGCGGCTGCGCGCTCGCGGCAGCGGGCCTCGGCAAGGTCGCTGCTGCCCTGGTTGTTGACCGAGACCAGGCGGTTGCCGGCGTTTGTGACCATGGTGGTGCGGACGTAGAAGCCGTAGCCCTCGGCCTCGGTGGCGGCCTCGATGTGCTCGGCGTTGTCCCAGATGACGCGAGCGGCGTGGGTGGAGTAGTAGCCCAGGCGGGTGCCGTGCCTCTCCTTGTAGCCCTTGCCGTTGATGGTGAAGCGGTTGTAGATGCCCTCGATGCGGAAGTCTTCGCCCTGCTTGAGGCCCAGGGAGCGCAGGACGCGAGCGAGCGCGACGGTGGGGGTCTTGGCGGGGGCGAGCTTGCGTGCCATCTGGGGGTCCTTCCGGGGTTGCTGTCGGGCGGAGCCTCAGCATATCTCGTAAAGCGCTACATGCACTATCGCTTTCGCATATGCTGATGGGCTGTGACCAAAACGCAACAAGCCCCGGCTGTCAGGCCGGGGCTTGTCGTGGCGTCAGAGCAGGTCAGGCCAGGTAGGGCGGGCGTCGAGCGCCGCCGTTGAGAAAGTCGTCCATGGTGCCGTGCACGCGCTCCAGGCCATCGAGGACCTCGGCGAGCTGCTCCGGTGTCAGGCGCGGCCAGCGCAGCCCGATCAGGGCGACCAGGGCCACACGCTCAGACTGCACAACCCTGCCCCACTCCTCCCGCAACCACTTCAGGTGCGCAGCCTCGGTGGAGAACTTACGAAGCTCGCTCGTCGCCTCGTAGAAGCTGGTGGCCTGATTGGTCAGCAGGGTGTCGAGGACGGCGGACGCGAACGGGACTGCGCACTCGTCCGGGTAGGGGATGCCGTCGTCGTCCCCGGTGATCAGCGCTGGGTCCCGGCGGCTGGAGATGCACGTCAGGAGGATCCTGGGGTCGTGCCCTGGGGCGGGCTGGTCGTCGTACTCGATCCCTTCCGCCAGGGTCTCACGGAGGAGCTCCAGGGCTTGGGCGGGCGGGGTTGAGTCGGGGACGTGGTAGGTCACGACGGCCAGGGCGTCGATGGTGTGGGTGCCCATGGTGATCTTCCTTCGGGGTGGTGTTTGGTGGCAGTCCTGGCGGACTCCCCGGCGGGCCGGGCCCGGCTGGGTCCGGCCTGCGGAGGGCTCGTCAGGGCTTGCTGGGGTCGTGCTGGTTGGTGTCGCAGGCCCAGACTGGGGGCCATGCCCCGTCGTTGAGTCGTACGGTTCCTTGGCCCCGGCACACGTGGCAGCGGCGCGGCGAGCAGTAGTCGGACTCGCCGTTGCGGTTGACGGTGTAGGACACCGGCTTGGGTCCGCCGGAGGTCGAAGCGGTGCCCTGGATCTTCCAGCGCGTCCCGCGTGCCGCGCTGGTGTCCATCACGCACGAGGTGACGACGACCGGGCCGAGTGTGGTCCCCCGGTCGAAGTACATGCCTGAGAGGGTGTCGCCCGGCTGGTAAGGCGGGCGGGGGTCGTGGCGCATGACGGCTTCCTTCGGTGGTGGGTGGTGGAGGTGGCGGGCCCGCTGGTGGGGCGGGCCGGTTGTGGTCTAGCGGGAGGTCAGCGGGTCGCCCTTGTAGTCGACGGCGTCGAGCCGATCTGCTGGCAATTCGTGGAAGGCGGCCAGGGCCTGGAGGGCGTGGTTGCGACCCTTGACCGGCATCGATTCGGCGACCTCGCCCTGGGGGCCGTAGTGAAGGCTGTAGCGGCGGCCTCCGTGGTGCTCCAGTACGGCGGTGAAGTCAGGCCCCAGGATGCGGAAACAGCCCTGACCGCGCAGTTCCAGGAACGTCAGCGGGATGCGGACGTCTTGCCCGTCGAGGTACCTCACGTAGTGGGTGAGGCCGACCACGGCCCGGTAGACGGCGGAGGTGAAGCGCTCGCGGTAGGTGCGCCACATCGCGTCTTTCGTGTGCCAGATGACGAAGCGGGGCGTGCGCTGCGTGTCGGTGGTCTCGATGGCGAAGACGGCGAACCTCGTCTTGTGGGGGCTGTCACGTCGTGCCCCCTTGGCGACACAGACCCTCCACGTGGAGTCCTTCGCATCCCCCCACATGACGATCTCGGCCTTGATGGTTGTGCGGGCGGTGTACGGGAGGGTGATGGTTTCGCCGACCGCTGGGAGGGGCGCGGGTGCCTGGGTGTCCATGAAGCGGGTTTCCTTCGGTGGGACTGGTTGGTTGGTGGTGGAGCCATCAAAGCATGTGCGAAAGCTCTAACACAAGTCCAGCTTTACGAGAATCTTGCAGCGAGTCCGAGAGCGTGGCACACAGGGGCGTCACACGGGGATGCTCGGCGCGATGGCTGCCAACATCGCCCCAGCCCTACGCGAGAGGGCTTGCATGCGGCACTCAGACGAGGGGCGACCAAACCAACCTCTCACACAGAATCTTGTAAAGCCTGACTTGCATTACAGCTTTCGCCCATGCTTAGCTTCTGCCACATCACCACCGACCACCGAAGGAGTTGGACATGGCGTTGCGCTGGTACCGCTACCTACCGAGCAGCGAGCTGTTCGCGCAGATCCGCGTCGAGTTCAAGCCCAACACCCACGACTTCCTGGGGATGCTCGCCCTGTACGCCCACAAGGAGGCCGACGGCTACGACCCAGAGTCGATCTCCGCCTGCCCCCGCCCCACGCAGGCCAGCTTCGAGTCCTGGATGCGTGAGGAGTACCGGCAGTACGGCGTCGACATCTCGTGGACCTGGCACGAGCACAGCGAAACGGATGGGGTCGAAGCGGCCAGGCAGTGGGCTCTGGAGACCGCGCTCAAGTTCTGGCCGAAGTTCGCCGAAGACTTCCGCAAGGCGTCCGCGTGAAATCCGGCAGGCCGATCTACCACGGCTGCGATCTCGCCTGCTTGGCAGCGTGGCTCGCCCGGTTACCGGGCAGCAGGTCCAGCCAGCTCCGACAGCTCCGACCAAGACAGGAACGCGCAATGAAGATCAGCCTCACCATCACCGTGGACGCCTCGCCTGAGGGCGTCCGGCAGTGGGCCACCGCCTACGGCGTGGAGCCGACAGGTGCAGTTGTCCGCGAGGACATCCGCCGCTACATCGGCAACCAGATCGCCTCGCACTTCGCGAACAACCCCGAATACCCCGCGATCAGCGCCGACTGGCGATAGGCACGCGCGGCCCCGACGACTCCCCCACCACCAAGCGGAGCGCCACGTGAACCCCTTCGCCAGCACCGACCAAGCGGTCCGCCTGGCAGCAGCCGAGCAGATCATCGCCGAGCGCCAGGTCGAACTGACCCAGGTAGAGCTCGCGCTGGCTGCCGAAGCAGACGGCTGGCTCCGCAAGGGCCTACGCAACCGGGTGAAGGGGCTCAAGAACAACATCACCTCGTGGCAGGACTACATCGCCGAGGACTGCCCGCGCGAGGTCCGGGCGACCACCAGGCCCGGCGACCGCTGCTGACCAGCAGCGACCACCAAACACCACCACCAACCAGCACCTGAAGGAGTCCCCCGCCATGAAGAAGGCCGACATCCAGCCGGGCCTCGTCTACCTCTACGACCACCGGGGCTTTGACAACCCCGTGGTGTTCCTCAATGACCTCTCCCAGCTTGTCCAGCACGCCGATTCCTGGGACCGCCGCAACGGCTCCACCGTGTTCCAGACGTCCAGGGAGGCCAGGCCCGCACGGTTGAGTGCCTACGGCAATCGTGTGGCCGGATACCCGGCGCTGACCGTCACCTCCAAGAAGGATGAGACGCTGTCGCAAACGGTGGAGCGGCTCCAGGCCAAGGCCGCCACGGTCAAGCTGGACGACATGCTGGCCGCGACGAAGGCGAGCACTGACGACGGCTTTGAGTACATCCTCGTGTCGTCGCTGCCCAAGATCCTCGGTGAGTATGAGCCGACCGTCACGGCGCGGCGCGAGGAGGAGGCGCAGGCCGAGGCTCTGCGTCAGGCCCGCCGCGAGCGCATCATGGCCTCGTGCGATCGGAACAACGCCATCGCCGACCGGCTGGCCGTCCACGGGGTGACCATCGAGCACCAGGAGCGGCACGGCTACCACAGCGGCGAAGTCCGGACCGCTCAGGTGAGTCTTGATGACCTGGAGAAGGTGCTGGGACTGCTGGAGAGCATGGCGGTGGTGGCTGACCACGGTTCGCAGGTGATGGCGCTGCGGGCCGCCTTCCCTGCCTCGGATGCCACGGTGGCGGCGACTGCCGGTCTGCTCCACCGGATCCGATCGGTGGGTCAGCAGCTCGGCGTGGTGGAATCCGGCCCGCTCCAGGTCGACCTGTCCGACCGGTGCCGTGACTGCGGCGCGCAGCGGGACCTGGGCGATGACGGCTGGGCTCGGCACGAGAGCCACCTGTTGTGCCCCTTCCACCACCGCGCCCGGATGGTCACGGATGAGAACGGCTACGCCTACGTGGACTGCTGCTTTGACTTCGACGCCTTGGTTCCGCTGGATGAGGCCGATCGGGTCCAGTCGAGCAAGACGGGCCGCCTGGGGACCGTGACCGGGCGCGTGGCCAAGGCATCGGCCATCGTGACGTGGGACGCCGAGCCTGAGCGTCGCAGGGAGGAGATCACCACGCGCGGGGGCCGGACCGGCTTGATCAAGGTCTGATCTCCGGAATGCACGAAGACCCCGCCGCTCCGGCGGGGTCTTCGCGTATTTCCACCAAACACCAGGGGGTACCATCCGCCCTGGTGCCCAACCAATCGGCGGGCACCACCCCGCCGACCGAAGGAACCACCGCTGAGCGGCGGCCTCGAGGCCCAAGGTAGCAGCCGGGCACTCGCGCTCAGCCTCGCTGAAGAGAGGGTTTCCTGCTCTCAGCAGGCCGGGATATCAACTACCTGTCGATGACCTCTGCCTCGACGACGTCCAGGCTGGCCAGGACGTCATCGCTGCGGCGGGGTGCCTCCAGTTCGCGGGCGCGGTGGCTGGCATCGGAGCCGAACAGGCGGGCGATGGTGCCGCCCTCGGCCATGGCGCGGCCGGACGCCTTGACCGTCAGGCTGAAGCCCTCGGCGTCGGCCTCGGCGCGCTTGGCGAGCATCCGGTGGAGCCGGTCGATCTCGGCGGACAGGTTGGGGTCGGCGTAGCCGCCTTCCGATTCCTCGACCAGGCGCAGGAAGGCGACCCGCTGGAACTGCATGGACACCACGGCGTCCTCGACGGCGCGGAGCTGGTCGCGGGTCTTGATGGTGACCGGGATGGTGTAGGCGCAGGCGCTGCCGGGGCTGTTGGCCGGGCAGTGGGAGGCGAGGTAGCAGGTGTCGCACTGGCGCAGGCTGTCGGCCTGGAGCTCGACGAGGGAACGGGTGGTAGTAGTCGGCTGGCCGTCGTCTCCGATCCCGGTTTCGCTCACCTGGGCCAGGGTCAGGCCGGGCAGCAGGGCTCGCTCTCCGGTGCGTGGAGTTGGTACCGGCTTCCGCGTTTGCGGGGTGGGGGTATCAACTGGGTCCGGCTCGACTTCCGCGTTTGGTCCGGAAGGCGTTTCGGGGGACATATCAACTACTTTCCGTTTGCGCGTGTTGATGTGGTCGACGAACTGACGCCAGCTCCAGATCGCGACCTTGAGGACCTCGCTCGCGTTGTCCGATTCGATGAGCTCGATGTCGAAGCCGGCGCGCTCCAGGTGCTGCCGGTGGCGTTTGCGGCCCTGGTCCTTGTACTTGCGCGGGTAGCGCTTGAGGGCGTGTCCGGTCCAGATCTGGGTGTCGCCGTACTGGGCCGGAGACAGCCAGCTCGTGGAGGCGACAGAGTCGAATCCGATCTGCTCCATGAGGTCGGTCTTGGTCATGGCCACGCCGTGGATCCGGACGCCGCGGCGGGCGAGCCGGTTGAGGAGTCCGGCGATGTCGCGCCCGGCGACGGAGATCTGGGGAACGCCGACCCGGCCGTAGCGGTCTGCCAGTCGTTCCAGTTCGGCAACGCCGTGCTCGGCGTGCCAGATCGGCAGGAACTTCTCCCCCAGGTGGTCGTAGAAGTCCGATCGGTGGCGGGCGAGCCAGTCCGGCCCCATGCTGGTCGCATCCAGTTCGGACACCATGGCGATCCGGTCGAGGTTGGCTTCGATGAAGGTCCGGTAGGCGCCAGCCAGGTCCTCGACGCGCTCAGCGGGCCACTCCTGCGGCTTGGCGTTGAGGGTGTATCCGCCGGAGTCGACGAAGACGCTCTGGTGGTCGGGGTACTTGGCGGAGATGAGCCAGGGCCGGGTGAGTTTGGTCCGGCGCAGCAGCCCGACAAAGGACAGGGCAACGTGGTCGACGCCCTGGGCGGCCAGGAGCGTGCGCCAGCCGGGCACCTCCGAGCCGCCGAAGTACAGCGACAACATCAAAACAGGCCGGGCTGGTGGTGCTGGGCCCGCTTGCGGGCGGTTGACCAGTCGACCGGGGCGCGGCCCGCGGGCGCCGCCTTGCCTGCGGTGTGGCTGGTCTGGCCGACGGTGAACAGCGTCTGCTGGCCGCCGGTCGGCGGGGGGATGCGGCCCGAGCGCTGGGCGGCCAGGAGGGTGGACTGGGCGATGCGCTTGGCCTGGATGTCCTCGATGCCCTCGCGGATCACCTGGCGCATCCGCTGGCCGTAGGTGGGCGGCTGGGGCGGGCTGGCCGGGCCGGGGCTGGGCTGGGCGATGGCTGGGCCGGGCTTGGGCAGTCGCCCGGGCGTGGGAACCTGGCGGGCGCCGACGCGGGCCTGGACGGCGGGCAGGTCCCGCGGGTCGGTGACGCGGTTGAGCTGGCGCACGTACGGAGCGACGCGCCGCTGGATGAACGCGGCCTTCTCCTGCGGGCTGGGCGGGATGACCTGGCCGACGTGGTTGCGGGCGCCCGGCGCCGGGGCTGCCTTTCGCTTGTCGCTCGCGCTGGAGCGGTTGAGCGGGTCGAAGGTGACGGCGGGCGGCTTGTCGTAGGGCGACAGGTCCACTCCCGGGCCGGGTGCGGTTGTCGGGCCCGGCGCGGGCGCGGGGTTCTTGACGCTGGCGTTGCGGGCGGCCTGCTCCCACTCGGCGCGGGCTCGGGCGGTGGCCTGCTTCTTGCCGCGCTCGGCGCGGGCGCGGATGCGCTGCTGGCCGGGGTTGTTGACGAACCCGTTGAACAGTTTGCCCGCGGCGTGCAGGCGAGCGGCGCGCTGGGCGAGGATCTCGGGTACGGCGTCGGGGTTGATCACGGGGCGTCCTTGTCGGGTCGGGGGTCGGCAGCGCGCAGGCTGCGCACGCGGTCGACCTCGTCGACCATGAGCTGCCAGGGGGTCAGGGCCGCCTCGTGGTCCGGCAGGTACTCGGGGCGTGCGTAGGCGGGGTGGATGTAGTGCAGGAGGGGGATGCCGCTGCTGGCCAGGATCGCGATGACGCCCGGGTTGGGGTCGGCTAGCAGGGCGATGTGGGCGCCTTGGCCGCGTAGCCGCTCGACCTGGCGTAGCCGGCGAATGGCTGGGTCGTCGGGGTCGGTGGGGTGGGCTTCGAGGACGAACTGGTGGTCGGTGAACCCGTTGAGTTCCAGCCACGGGCTGGCGGGCTGGTCGCTGATGAGGGCCAGGCGGTGGACGCTGGCGATGGCGGCGTACAGGGCGCGGCCGGTGGGGATCGGGGCGCCGGAGGCTTCGTCGCGCAGCAGCCCGTCCACGGTCAGCAGGGCGAGTCCGGTCATCGGCTGCTCCACAGCAGGGCTTGGAGGCGGGCGGTGCTGGCCTCGGCGAGCGGCTGGCCGTACAGATGGCGCTGGGTGTCCAGGGCGGCTTGGCGGCCGACGGCGGCGATCTCGGCCAGCGCCGGTCCGATCCCGGAGGCTTTGGCGGCCTGCCAGCGGAAGTTGGCGAAGTCGCCGTAGCCGTGGCCGCCGGGCCCGAAGGCTTGGTGGCGGCCGGTGTGGATGTCGTCGAACAGGTGGCTGGCCTGGTCGACGGCCAGGTGCAGGGCGGTCATCGCGTTGGTGTGGCCGGGGCTGGCGATGGGCGTGGATTGGGCGGTGCCGCGGGCGGCGTTGTAGCGGGCGATGATGTCGCGGGCGGTGGCCGCTTCGCGGTCGACCTGGGCCCACCAGTCGGCCGGGTAGAGGGTGCGCGGGTCGGCGGGCAGGCGCGGCGGGCGCACGGTCCAGGTGTCGGCGGTCAAGTCGTAGGCGGCGTAGGGGTGGATCGCGGTGACGCCGCCCGGGGCGTTGGTGGTGGCCGGGTTCCAGTAGTAGGTGAGCTCGAAGACCTTGCCGCCCAGGTGGGTGCGGGCCGTCTGCGGCCACAGTTCGGCGCGCAGCAGGGAGTTGATGAAATCCGCCAGCTCCGGTTCGGACAGTGCTGCTTGCTCGGGTTGGAGCTGGCGGAAGCGCAGGGGGTTGATCCCGACCATGACGTCCAGGTCGCCGTTGCCTCGGTCTCCGGACCACTGGTGGGAGATGCCGGATCCGGCCAGCCACAGCCGGGTCCAGGAGTCCTGGTCGCGGAAGCGGGAGCGCATGAATTGCGTGAATGACCCGGTGATCGTGTCACGGACGTGCGGCCGGAGTTTCTGGCCGTCGAACAGGGCCGGGTCGAGGCCGGGATCGGGCGTCGAGAAATAGCCGCTGTGGCCCGAGGCGACGGTAATACGCCCGGACGATTGTGCGGCATTGTCGAGAAAATGTGACGCCGATTGGTAGCCCATGTATTCCAGTTTAGGCTGATTGGTGTTTTTCGAGTTATTCGCCGAATAGGCGGAAAGGGCCCTCCGGAAGCGCCGCGCGCGGAGGGCCCTTTGTCGGTGGGTTTCCGCCTATGGCCTGGGGGCGTTGCGGACCTGGTTGAGGATGGCGGCGTTGGCTTGGGCTTCGGCGGCCTGGCGGGCGGCGGCCATCATGACGTTGTGGACCTGCATGGCGGTCTTCTGGGCGACGATCTCGTCGGCGACGACCGAGCATCCGGCGGTGATCTCGTCGGGGTGGGCGGTCTTGTCGAGGGTGAGCTTGTCGCTGATAAGGGCGGGGTCGTTGGTGCCGACCCAGGCGCCGTCGTAGTCCTGGTAGATGACGAACGCGGTGCGGACGGGCAGGCCGGGGGCGGGCGTGTCATCCGGGCCTGCGGGGCTCGGGCCGGCGGCGGGCTGCGGGTCGGGGGTGTGGCCGATGATGGTGGCGGCGCCTGCGCTGTTGATGTGGTTCTCCGGGTGGTTGGTCGGCTGGTGGGCCTGGTGGTGTTCGGTGGCGTGGGCGGGTGTCAGCCGGTGTAGTGGTAGTCGCCTCGGGCGGCCCGCATGCGCTGCATGACGACGCTGAAGTGGGGGCAGAACTCGCACAGGAAGCGGTTGGAGCGGGCCTTGCCGAGCCCGGCGGCCTTGCGCTCGGCTGCGGTGTCGGGGGTCAGGCGTTTGGCCTCGGACTTGAAGTCGCCGCAGTTGGTGGTGCGGTTGTGCTTCTTCCAGCAGGTGAAGGCGTCCTCTTTGAAGGTGTCCTTCAGCTCGTAGAAGCTTCGGCCCAGGCCCTCTCCGCTACGGGCGTTGATCTGGTCGACGATCTGCTTGCGAGTCTCGGTGTTGCGCCAGTGCTTCTCTTCGACGTCGAAGAGCTGGCCGCCCGCGTGGGGGGTGCCGGAGGGGAAGCGGTGGCGGGAGGCCAGGTAGGCGAGCAGGTCGTCGGATTCGACCGGGCCGTGGTGGTCGGGCAGTTCCTCGATGGTGGTGCAGGTGCCGCAGAGCAGAAGCCGGATCTTGGGTTCGGTGGTCATGCGCCGTTTCTTGGTTCGTGTCGTGGGGGTCAGGCGGTGACGGGGGCGTCCCAGATCGCGGCCCAGGTGCGGGGGCCGACGAGGCCGTCGACGGCCAGGCCCTTCTCGTCCTGGAAGGCGCGTACGACCTGGCGGGTGATGGGGCCGAAGACGCCGTCAGCGGTGATGGCCCAGCCGCGGTCGGCGAGCTTGGCCTGCAAACGGCGGATGGCGTCCTTGTCGGCCTTGGCGGTGCCGGTGCGGTGGCCGATGCCGTAGACCTGGCCTGCGGTCAGGGGGAAGCGCGGTGCCTGGTTGCCGGTCGAGGGCTTGGTGGGCCGGGTCGGCTTGGTGGGCTTGCCGGGCTGGTCGTCCGGGCGGGGCTTGACGCTGACCTTGGCGTACTTGGGATAGCCGTAGCCGACGATGTAGCGGCGGTCGCGGTAGCGGATCTTGACCGCGTCCTCGGTGTTGCCCTCGATGGTGACCACGCGGCCCCGGTTGTCAGTGCCCAGGACCACGCCGACGTGGTCGATGGCGCTGATCGAGCGGGTGCCTGCCCAGTCGAAGAACACCACGGCGCCCTTGGTGGGCCGGTTGCCGAACGCTCCATGGCGGGCGAACCAGCCTGCGTGGTAGGGCGTGTACGCATATTCGCCGATGATGTCCAGGCCCTGCTCGCCGCCGGCCTTGAAGGCGCAGTAGGCCAGGAACATGTCGCACCAGGCGGCGTCGCGGAAGCCGTGCGTGCGGTGCCGGGAGTCCCACCACAGGCCGAAGGTGGTGTCCTTGTCGGGCTGCTCGCGGTAACCCTTGAAACTCTTGAGGGTGTCGAGGAACTCCTCGACGGTGAGGCTCACCAGCCGCTCCCACCGTCGTAGACGGGCAGATCCAGGATCTCGCCGTCCTGCTCACCGTCCTCGGGGGTGACGGCCGCCTTGTTCTGCGGGGCCAGGGGCCGCGGGGAGTGGTCGAGCTCGCTCACGCCAGGCCGCCCTTCGGGCCGATCACGCCGGTCATGACGTGGCCGGGGTAGGCGTTGGCGGGGCTGTGGCCAAGACCGCCCCGATCGGGGGCGGGCTTGCGGACGGCGCCGTCGGTGATGCCCTCGGCCAGTTCGGCGCTCATGCTGCGGGAGGTGGGGTAGGCCATTTAGGCGATTCGCTTTCCGGTTCCGTTGGGCTTGCGCCGGTCGTTGAATATCTCCGCGAGCGGAGGCCCGGCGCCGTCGGTGTCCTTCGGGACGGTGAAACGCACGTTGTCGCCAATTCCGCCACGGCGCCGGTCGGTCGCTGCCATCGGCTTTCGAGTGCCCATGTGCGCCCTTCCTGGATAATTCCGACGTGGACATTTCCCAGCGTATTTAAAATGGCGTCACAAATGGTAATGTTCGGTCCCCGAGTAACCAGGCCGGGCCGACAGCGGGTCTGCTTTGGGGCCGGGGTAGAGCTCGTCCAGGCGGACGACGTCGGCCACCTCGATGACGTGCTTGCCCAGGCCATAGCGGGGGGCGACCCGGCCGATGTTGGGGATCGGTGGCCTGATGGCGTTCATCGCCTGCGCCGAGGCGTTCATCAGCTCGTCCAGGCGGTCACTCACGAGGTTTTCGGGCAGCGACGCCCAGGGTCCAGCGGGCACTAATCGAACACCTTTCCGGTAGCATTCGGGCATGAGCGAGAGCAGCAGCGAGGAGTTCGACTCCGAGCTCGATGGGCCGGAACTGGACAGCCCTGGGACGTCGCTGGAACCCGGGGACATGACCCGGGAGGAGTTCTTGGAACGGGGCGGTTCCGAGGAGGACGCCGAGTTCTACTACGGCGAGCGCGACTACATCTAGTCGCCCGGCATGACCGGGTAGGGCTTGTCCTTGCTCGGATTGGTGTTGATCTTCGTGTTCGGGTTCGGCCGGAACTGTGCGCCCAGGTGCATTCCGGAGTGCTCCCCGAAGTGGGACGACCATTCCGGGCTCAGTGACTGCGCGCCTTCCGAGGCCCAGTCACGCACGACCGGGTACTGGTCGGCGTGGCTGACCATCACGTCTGCGCGGCGCATCTGCTGGCTGCCCCAGGCGGCGGCCTGGATGGTGTGGGCGTTGTCGGCGTAGTTGACGCCGCGGCTGAGGCCGCGCTCGGCGGCCACCCGGCGGGTGGCGTAGTCGTTGAGGGCGTGGACGTAGCTCTTGCCGTCCGACAGCATCTGCTCGGGGCGGCTGTTGCCGGTGTCGTGCTTCTCGGTGACCTTCCCGGTCTTCTCGCTCACGGTGGTCTTGATGACCGGGGTCGCGCCCCTGACCGCCGAGACGGGCTGGTCAGCGTAGTACGGGAACTTCTTGCCGTCGGCGCCGGTGTACATCTTCGACTTGCTGGTGGGCAGGCCCGGCGCGACGACGGACGCCTCATGGATGTCGCTGACCTTGTAGGCGTCGGCGTGGTCCTTGTCGGCCAGCGCGCCGCGGAAGGCGATCGTCTTGGCCGCGGAGTACGGGTCGCCGTAGTGATGGGTCGACGGGTCTCCGGTGGACAGGCTGTGCAGAGTGCGCTCGACCACCTTGTAGTTGTTCTGCTTGCGGCCGGAGATGAACCTCGGGTCGCGGCCTTCGACCGCTGCGCTCACTGCCTCTTCGGCCTGCTCGATGTTGGGCCAGGAGTCCTTCGAGCGCCACTTGGAGTTCGGAGATGTGTCGGCCACGGCCTGGTTGGTCACCGCGCGGGCCATGACCGGGTTGTCCGCGAACTGCTGGTGGCTCATCACGTTGTGATGGGCCTGCTCGAGGCGGCCGTAGGCCGACATCATGCTCTCATCGTGACGCTTTTGCAGGTCAGCGTCGGGAAGGCGGGTGGTGGGCCTGCCGCCGTAAAACATCTGGGAGCCGGACTCGTTCACGCCCGCCTGGATGTGCTCGGCCATGACCCGGTCGAGTGCCTGGTGATGGGTCTTCTCCAGAGAGCCGATCGGGTTCCTCGGGTCGTGGCCGTAGTGCGCCAGCACCGCCTCGCCCTTGCGGTACTCCGGGCCCGTCAGGTCCTCGGCTCGCCGCTGCACGGTGATCTCGGGGTGATGCTCGTGCGGCTGGTTGATCGCGGGGCTGCCGCGCTCGGCCGCGGTGTTGGGGAACATGCGGTGGCCACCGGCCAGCCAGGTGAAATCGGCGTGGGACATGCCCTCTGGCCGCCGGTAGCCGAGCTGGGCGTCAGCGCTGCCACCGGGGGCGGTGACCTCGCGGTGCAGACGGCGCATCCGGGTGGCGTCGGCTGCGGGGCCCTCGAACTGCTTGGCGTTGACCGCGCGGGGCAGTGCGCGCCCGGTGGTGGCGGTGAATGTGTTGGCGGGCTGGCCGGTGATCGGGTTGAGGTTGGGGTCGGCCGGACCCTTCTTCTTGGGGGGCATGCTCTACTTCCAGGTGGGCAGATGGCGGCGCATCTGCTCGGCGAACTGGGGGTTTGATTCGCGGCGGGCGGCCGGGTCGGTGACCTGCACGCCGTACTGGGCGGCCAGGCGGCCGAGTTCCTCGGGGCTGACCAGGGCGTTCTTGCCGCCGTGGGCGAGCCGCTCGACGGCGTCTCCTTTGGCGGTCCACTTGGTGCCGCGGGCCTGAGCCTGGAGGCCGGCTTGGGGGTTGACCTCGGCGGTCCAGAAGTAGTCCGCGGGCGCGACGCGCTCGCCCTTGTGGACCCCGCGCTGGTAGGAGCGCTGGTTGAGCTTGGCCTTGACGGAGTTGAGCAGCCGGTCCTCGCGGCGTGAGGCGATCGTGCCGAGGTAGCCGTCGGGGTACTGGGCTGAGGGGATGGCGGGGACGCGGCCCGAGCGCTTGGCGTCGAGCAGGTCGCGGTAGCCGGTCCCGGCTCCGCCGCCTCCGCCCGTGGTGGTGCCGCCGGGCTGGGCGACGAAGGTGTTGTAGGACCAGGGCACTACGGCCCCTGAACGTCGGGGACGTTGGGCTGGGTGTGCTGGGCAGCCGCGCTGTGGTTCATCGCTGACTCGGCGAACTGGGCGCTCTTGCTGACGGCGCCGCGGGCTGCCGCGCCAGCCGCCGCGCGCAGGAGCTGGGGCCCGGCGACCCGGGCGACTGTGCCCAGGACGGCCGGGATGGCAGCCAGCAGGGGGCCGGGCATGTCAGGCTCCCCGGTTCTGGTGCAGGTAGAAGTCGCCGAGTCCGGCCTTGGACGGGACGGTGTAGACGTTGCGGCCGGTGGCGGCCGACTCCTCGGCGTTGGGGTAGACATAGGTGGCCTGGACGGCGCCCTTGTGGCCGAGCCGCTCGGGGATCTGCTGGCGGTAGCCGTGCAGGACGGCCTCGATCATGCCGCCCTTGGCGTTGCCGCTCTTGAGGACGCTGGTCTGGGTGGGGCCGCGTTCGGCCGAGCGGTTGACGAACGTCGACGCCTGCGTGCCCATGGTTGGGAAGGTGGTGGTCGTCTTGTCCTTCACGGACTCTCCTCGGGTCAGGACGCGCCCAGCCAGGTGCGCCGGTCGTAGGTCTCTGCGGACACGCCGTTGACGGAGGGCAGGACATCGCCGCTGGGCAGCATGCGCTGGGCGTCGGAGGGCGAGTGGCCGTTGGGGCTGGCGGCGTACGGCTCCAGCACCGAGCGCCGACGATGGCCTGCGCGCCCGGCGCCGACCTGCCGGGAGTAGAAGCGGGTCATGGTGGCCGCGCGGGCGGAGTCTGCGAATCCGCCGTTTCTGGAACCCTCCACGAATCCGCCTTTCCTTTTTGTTCGTCCGCTTTTCCAGTGTAGATTTTCTGGCCGCCCGGAAATTAATTCAGCGTTCGGCGATGACGCGGATGTTGATGGCCGTGGGTGACCCGTCGGCGAGTTTCACCGTCTCGAATGACGGGCGAAACGACAGGGAGTAGCCGCGCGAGCCGACGAATCCGCAGGCGATGGCCAGGGCCTTGACGCTCTGATTCACCGCGCCCGCTCCGATGGCTCGCAGCCAGACGCGTTTGCCGTCGTAGACGGCGTGGCTGATGGTGGCGGCCAGGGAGGAAGAGCTGGTGGTCGAGGCGACGCGCAGCAGCACCTCGTTGTCGTCGGGCAGGCTCATATAGGGCTCCTGAAAGGGAAATGCTCCGTGTTGGAAATCTTCCTTCCAGGGTAGATTCGGCCGTTTTTCTTTTGTTAATACGAAGTCGCCCCACACGGATTGTTCCGGGCGGGGCGACTGGTATCTCATCGGTCAGGCGGCTTGCCGTTCGGTGAGGAGTGTGAGCTTTCTCAGCACTCTTTCCTGGGCGGGATTGGTGGTGCCCACGACGGCCAGGTGGGCGAGCCGGGCACACAGGTAGGCATCGGCGAGATTGTGGTTCTTGGTCACGAACCCGTGCTGCGCTGCGGCCGTGATCATGTCGTCTTTGCTGGCGTTGCCCCTGCCTGTGGCGAACTGCTTGAGCTGGGGCGGCGGGACGATCGTCGGGTAGCGGATCGGGTCGGGCAGGGCCTCGGCCAAGGCCAGCTTGACGGTGGCGCCGAGTTCGCCGGCCTGCTCGCGGCCGAAGCGGGACTCATACGCGTAGCCCTCCATGACCACGTGCTCGATGCGGTCGCGGTAGGGCGACAGTTCCTTCCACAGCCAGTGGTAGATCTCCAGCAGCCGCATCACGCCGCTGCCGTGCTTCTTGGCGGGCCAGGCGCCGGTGATGGCTTTGACGATGCCGGTGTCCGGGCCGAGGACGATCAGCCCGAAGCCGGTGTAGGACTGGTCCAGCCCGACGAACAGCGGCTCGGGTTCGGGCATGCCGGGCAGGGCGAGCTGCATCACGCCCCCTCCCCTGCCGGGCGGGCGAACTGCTCCGTGACCTCGCCCCACTCGATCTCGCCGTTGACGTTGCCGAATGCCTGGTAGATGGTCGGCCGGACGGTGTGGCTGTACGGGGGCCGGCCGTAGTCGGCGGTGATGGCGCAGTTCAGGGCGCGGCGGGAGGCGTACAGTCGGCCGCCTATGGCGAAGATGTCGGTGATGGTGGGCGCGCTCATCAGCGGGTTCTCCGGATGGTCAGGCGGTGGATGAGCATGTCGGCCTGGGCGATCAGGTCCGCGATGGTGCTGGAGTTGGTGATGCGCCAGTCGAACAGCGGCTCGGGCAGTCCGGCGTCGCTGATGTGGTCGTTGACCGGGCCGATGCCGGGCCGTTCGACCTTGACCAGGGTGGCGCCGTACAGGTCGCGCAGCAGGGCGGCCTCGTTGGTCATGCGCACGTCGGAGAAGACCACGCGGTCGGCGCTCTCGGCCCGGCGGAACGCCTCGTCGATCCAGGTGCGCGCTCCCAGGACCTGGCGCACGCTCATGCCGGTCGACTGGAGCAGCTCGCGCACCGGGGGGTAGATCTGCTTGGCCTCGTCCCAGCCGAACCGGTCGACCAGCTCGCGCAACCGTACGGGGTGGCCGTCCTCGAACAGGGCGACGGGATTCTGCTCAGCCAGCAGCTCACGCACGGGGTCGGCGAAGGCCACCTTGCGGAAGTCGTAGTTTCGGACGAGGGCGTCGGCAAAGGTGTCCTTGCCTGACTGGGCGAAGCCGTGCAGGCCGATGATCAGCTTCACTGGCGCTCCTCCAGCTCGCGCAGGGAGGCCAGGGCGAGGTCGATGGTGGCGTCGGCGTGGCCCATGGCGTGCCCGAACCGGTAGGTGGCAAACAGCGCGGCGGCTGCGATGACCGCGATGAGGATCTCGGTCATCGGCGGGCCTTCCATCGCAGGTAGGCGTTCATGACGATGACGGAGATGGGGGCGAGCAGGCCAGCGATCACGGCGACGATGACGCCGAAGATCAGGCCGTGCAGGAGGGTGTCGAGGTAGCTGTTCACGCCTGCTCCTTCAGCGTGATGTCTTGGACGGAGTTCGGGGCGAGGGTACGGAGCTCGGCCAGCAGGCGCTCGGCGAGCCGACGGATCTCGCGGTTGGCCGTGAGGTCGAGTCGCTTGCTCAGCAGGTCGCGCCAGCCGCGGAGGTTCGCCGAGGCGACCAGGTCGGTGCTGGTGTTCAGGGGCAGCACCTGGGCGGCTGCCTCGCGGGCTTCCTTGATCTTGTAGCCGGAGGCGATCAGGTACTTGTAGAGCCAGTCGTAGTGGTCGCTCGCGTTTCGCCAGGATTCCTGGAGGACCCGGCGGATCATGGGGTTCTCCTGCTCGGCCAGGGTGGGGTGGAGGGTGTAGTCCCGGGGCGGGCAGTAGCGCAGCGACTCGACGGAGAATCCGGCGTGCCGGTGGCGGGTGAGTTCGCCGAGCAGGTGCCGGGACACGCCCTCGATGAGGAAGGCCGCGTGGGTGTGCTCCAGGACGCTGTGGTGGCCCTGCTCGAGGATGTTGGCCAGGTAGTCGGTGTTGCGGCGGGTGGCCGGGTTGGGTTTGTGCCAGCTCTGGTAGCAGATGCGTCCGGCGTACTCGGCGATCAGGTCCGCGTCGGTGTCACGCTCGTCGGGGTGGGCGACCCGGACGAGCACTTCGTTGCTGGCCCTACTTGAGCTCAGCAGGGTGACTCGCATGGTGGTTTCTCCTGGTGGTTGGTGGTGGATGTCTCGGCCGGTGGCTCAGCCGCTGGTGACGGATCGGCCGCAAACGGGTTGGGCGCGGCGCTGTTAGGTCGTCCACCGGGCTGCTCGGCTGTCGCGGTCAGATCGGGCGGTGCGGCGGGTGAGCTCGCGCGAGAGGAACGAGCTCAGCCGGTCGGCGTTCTCGTAGCCGATCTGGTGTTGCTTGCGGGTGGCGTAGGCGTCCAGGCAGTGGTTTTGAGCGTCGACCACGTCCTGGTCAGAGGCGGCCTCGGCCTTGGCTGCCGTCACGGTCTTGGACAGCTTGCCGATCACGGCCTGGGCGCGGCGGATCTCCAGGATGCTGTCGGAGTACTTCTCGGCGATCTGGGCCTTGGCCAGTAGCCCGGCGTAGTACCCGACCCACTGGGTCATCTCGCCGAACAGGCGCATCAGGTCCCGGTCGTCGAGCTCGGTCACGTCGTTCGGGACGGCCGGTGGCATCTCGGCCGGGCGGTCGGGTGCGTGCAACTCGGCGTACGCCCGTTCCTGCCGGGCCTGGATCCTCGCCTCGGCCTTGGCCGTGGCCAGGCTCCGGCTGCGGGATACCGTCCTCAACCTTCCAGCACTCCTTCACCCAGGCACAGCTTGCGCAGGGCTTCTTGTCGGGTTCGTGGTGCGCGCGGTCGGGCAGCGGCCCGCCGGCTATGGCGTCGCGGATGGCGTCTGCTTTGGCCAGCAGGGGCTCGATGATGCGCGGCGATGGCTTGATCTCGAAGCTGCGGGTCTGCTGGTTGGCTTTGAACTCGTAGATGAAGATCATCGACTTGACCGGGATTCCCGTCAGGGCGGCCAGGTGCAGGTAGATGTTGGCCTGCCGGACGTGGGGCGCCAGGGGGCGTTTGATGGCCGCCCAGATGCCGTCCAGGTCGAGCAGCTTCTTGCCCGCGGCGGTCGGGTGGGTGTGCTCGCGCACCAGCTCGGGCACGTCCAGGCGCAGGGTGCCCTTGCCGATGGACTTGATCTCGATGAAGGACTCCCCCACCCAGCCGTCGGCGTGCCCGGCGATCAGGTGCTCCTTCTCCCCGTCCAGGGGGACCTCGCCGTAGACCAGGCCGACGACGCTGTCGCACTTGGGGCAGGAGATGGGGTCCTCGCCGAAGTCGACGCCCTTGCGTTGGCAGGTCAGGCAGTCCCAGCGGCCTTTCAGGCGGCCCATCTGCCGGATCCAGCTCTGCCACTTGGCGTGCAGGCTGTGCCCCTCCTCGAAGATGGACAGCAAGCCGAGGCCGTGCTTGTCCGCGGTGACGGGGGTGCCCTGGCGTACGTCGCGGATGCGGTAGAAGGTCTGGCGGGGGCACCATTCGGCCGAGGCCATCTCGCTGGGGTGGATGATGTCCTGGCGCCGGTCGGAGGGGGCGTCGGCCTTGGCGATGAGGTGGGCTTGGATGTCGCCGAGCAGGCCGCCTTCCTTCTTGGTGGCGCCCAGATCGGCCAGGCGGCCGGTCAGTTTCAGGCCAGCAGGGGGCTTTCCTCCGCTTCGAGGTCGGCGCTTTCCTGCTGGGTTGGCGGGTGCCACGTCCACTCCCACGGGGTTGTTCGGGTCTTGGGGTTCTTCAGGTGGGCCTTGCGCTCCCAGCGCAGTGCGCGCCGGTCGTGTGGGGGCAGGCCGCCCCAGATGCCGATGGACTCGTTGTTGATGCAGGCGAACTCCAGGCATTGCTGGCGCATGGGGCAGACGAGGCCGTCGGCTTCGCCGTTGCAGACGGCCAGGGCGTCGCTGTACTGGGCGGGGTCGAACCAGGGGTCGCGCCGGGGGTTGGGCCGAAATGGCAGGCACTTGGCGGCCCGGGTGGGGTTACCGCTGGCGCTCCAGTCGGGGGCGCGGGTGCGGGGCTTGAGGACCACTACGCGACCGCCTCCAGGTCGGCCAGGTAGTCCTCGCGTGCCATCACCACCCAGGTCCGGCCGCCCATTTCGATCTCGAAGAGCATTGCCCGGCCGTCGAGCAGGGCGTGTGTTTCGGCGGCCAGGAGTTCGTCGAGCTTGAGCGTGTAGGACCGTTTGCTGGTGGTCTTGCACTCGATGGACTTGGTGGCGGTGCGCACGTCGTTCTTGCGGAAGGGCTGGTTGCCGGATCCGGCGTTGACGCTCCCGCCGTACACGGCCGCGGTGCGCTGTTCCTGCTGACGGGATGCCTTGTGCCGGTTCACCACCACACCGCCAGGGCGACCAGGCCGCAGGCCAGCAGGATCAGCAGCGCCGCCCCTGCCGCGGCCATCCAAAAGCAGCCGTCCTCGATGCGGCGGTCGCGCTTATGCACCACGGTCGGCCTTCTTCCTGACGCGCTCGCCGAGCTCGATGATCAGGTCGCCGAACAGCAGGCAGAGCAGGATGCCGCCGAGGATGAGGCCGATGTCCTGGCCGGTCATGATGCCTCCGTGGTGATCAGGTCCCGGTCGGGTTTGGCGGAGGCGGCGAGGATGCCGGCGCGCAGACTCTCTTGGAGGTCGCTTTCGGCGCGCAGGTCCTGGAGGAGGGCGTCCTTGCCTTGCCAGCGGCGCTCGCCGATGGAGTAGTAGGCACCCGCCCGCTTGATCAGGTCGTACAGGACGCCGTAGGTGAGCAGTTCCTTGGCGCTGTCGTAGTCGCCGCGCAGGAAGCCGAGGTTGGGGGCGTCGCGGAAGTACACGTCCAGGGAGGCGACCTGGCCGGGGCTGGCGGCCTTGTTCTTCAGGGTGCGCAGCTTGACGGTCTGGCCGACTCGGGTCTTGCCTTTGCCGTGGCGGGCCTCGTCGATGACCTCATCGCGCTTGACCTCCAGGCGGACGTAGTAGAAGTAGTTCTTCGCCTTGCCGCCGGGGGTCGTCTGGGGGGTGCCGTGCGGGGAGAACTGGCCGATCGCGTCCCGGTACTGGTTGATGATCAGCCCGAACATGGGCCGCTCGGTGCCGTCCAGGGCGCGCTTGGAGGCGGCGCCCATCTTGCGGAAGAACTTGCCCACCAAGCGGGCTCCGACGGCGACGACGGCGTCCTCCATCGTCTTGTCGGCCTCTTCGCCGGGGATCAGGGCGGGGTAGGAGTCGAGCACGATCAGGTCGATGCTCTTGGAGGCGGCGAACGACAGCATCGTCTCGAAGGCCAGCTCCATGTCCTGGGTGGGCATCACGATCACGCGGTCGGTGTCGACGCCGAGGGCGTGGGCCTGGTCGACGTCGAAGTGCTCGGCGGCGATCCACAGGGTGGTGAACTTGGGGTCGCGCTGCTGGTTGGCGGCGACCGTCTTGAGGGCGATGAAGGTCTTGCCCTGGCTCTCCTTGCCGATCACTTCCGCCCACTGGTTGGCGGGCCATCCCCCGCCGAGGATCACATCCAGGCCGATCGAGCCGGAGGTGTAGCGGGCCGGGACCGACATCTCCGAGCCGGTGACGAGGGCGCCCTCGCCGTGCTTCTTGTTGATCTGGGCGATGAGGCTGCGGGCCTCGATGGGCAGGGAGGCGTGACTGGTCACTGGGCTCCCCTGCTGACCAGCCCGGCTGTCGGTTGTGAATGTGACCCCGGCAATTCATTCTCCGAATTCTCGCAAATAAGTAAAGGCCGTACGCGGGAACGCTATGCGAATCCCGGATACGGCCTCAACCAATGTATTAACTAAGGTGCCACGATTGTTTTCGGAGTTGCTAGGCCAATTTCCCGCCTGCGATTAGAGCGTGTCACAGGCTCCGGAAACACAGGCGAATTCGCGAGCGCCTTCGGTGTGGTCTTCGGTTTCGTAGAAGACGAGATCGGCCCAGCGGATGGACGGCATAGCGGCCTTGGCGGCGGCCAGCCCTTCGGCGGTGATGGGCTGGTAGGGCGCCTGCTGGTAGACGTGGTCGGAGTGCGGCAGGAAGGAGACGCCGGTGATGTCGTCCAGGTAGTCCCACACCCATGCGCCGACGTCCGGCCACTCGTGGTCGCGGACGCTGACGGTGACGCTGGGGGTGTGCTCGCACCAGTGGCGCTTGTAGGTCAGCCAGAGCTCCAGGTGCTCCAAGGCGGTGAGGTCCTCGCGGGTGACCGCGTCGGCCGGGACGTCGATGGGGAAGGAGAAGACCAGGCCGGTGTCCGGCTGGGCCAAGTCGCTCTCGCAGGGCACCCCGGCGTCGAGCATGAGCTGGGCGAGCGGGTCCTTGGTGTCGGCGCGGACGGTGCGGATGTAGCCGGTCGGCGCGTACCAGGGGTGCAGGGCGGAGGAGACGCCGGCGAGCTGGGAGCTGTTGCCCTCGGGCTTGACGCAGGTGATGGCGGCGGCCGGGTTGATGCCGAGCTCGGCCGCCAGGTGCTCGTTGGTCTGGCGGGCGGCTGCCCGCAAGCTGTCCAGCAGGTCGGCCAGGTCCGGGCCCTGCTCGCGCAGCAGCTCGTTGCCGAAGATTCCGTTGAGGGAGACGCCCAGGAGCCGCTCGGCCTCGCAGTTGGCCCGCCAGTCGGCGCGCAGGTAGGGGAAGTTGACCAGGGTGCTCTGCCAGGTGCCGAGGATGGCGGCGAGCTCGACCTTGCGCCGCAGGCGGGAGGCGTCGTCGCCAGGCCGGGCCACCACCGAGGACAGGTTGCAGAACTCATGCGGCCTGAGGAGGATCTCCATGCAGGGGTTTCCGCCGTAGGCGGTGTGGGCGTCCCGGCGGCCCCAGCGCGATGCCTGGCGTCGGGCGGCGCTGCGGTTGAAGATGCCGCGCTCGCCCGAGCCGCTGGCTACCAGGTCGGCCCACTCGCGGTCGAAGTCGGCCTTGGAGATCGGCTCGGCGTACACCGCGGAGTTGTTCGCGAACGCTCGTTGGCCCGCGGCGTTCCACCACTCCCCCGACTTGGCCAGGGCCATCGGCCGGTCGGCGAGGTCGGACAGGGAGATCAGGGCGCTGCGCCGAACGCCGCCCGCCTGGACGACGGATGCGATCTTGCAGACCAGGTCGTGGACTTCCAGCGCGGTGAGCTTGCGTCCCTGGGCCGTGCTGAGCAAGTTGACGGTGTAGGAGAACAGCTCATTCAACGGTTCGGGGCCGCTGGCCCTGCCGCCGAAGGTGCGCAGCCGTGCGCCCTTGGGCCGGACGGCCGACAGGTTCCAGGTGGGGATCACGCCGTCGCGCCACATGAGGGTCAGCAAGGTCTCGAAGCTGGTCGCCCAGCCGAGCTTGTTGTCCGGGACGACGATCTCTACCCCGTCCATCGTGCGGTGCAGCGGGGGGACGGCGGGGAGCTGGTTGATCTCGGCATGCTCGCAGGAGAACCCCACTCCGGTGCCGTGCATGAGGATGAACAGCACTTCGGCGAACGCCTTGATGTCGTTGATCGGCAGGTAGGCGCAGTTGTAGGCGCCGATCGACGACTCGTGCAGGGCGGGTCCGGCGGTCATGAGGGCCCGCATGCTGGGGAAGACCTGGTGCTCGCGGATCGCTTCGCGGATCTCCAGGAGCAGGTCGCTGTCGGGGACGTAGCCGTGGCTGCGCTTGAGGTGGCCGGTCATGAAGGTCAGGTAGCGGTCGACGGTCTCGCCCCAGGTCTCTCGCCTGCGCTCCTCCTCCAGCCAGCGGGAGTAGCGCGACAGGGCGATGTAGTTGCGGAAGGGATCCTTGAGGGAGCCGTCGGGGTTGAGGATGGTCAAGAGGGATGTCCTTAGCAGGGGTTTCGCAATCGGCGGCAGGTCGGCCTAGACGCGGCCGATGATCTGCCGGGGGTTGAAGTTGCTGGTGCCGTCGTGGACCTGACGGGCGGGGGTGGCCGGCTGCCCCGGGGTGGTCGCCCCGCCTGCGCCGCTGCCGGTCTGGACGACGGGATAGCCGCAGTCGAAGCAGCGCATCGCGGCCTGGGAGCCGGGTGGGCGCATGTAGTTGCCGCTGGCGCAGTCCGGGCAGGTGTCGGTGAGCCTGGCGGACTTGGCTGCGGCCGGGGCCTGATAGTCCTGCGCGAGCGCGGGCTGCTCGAGCGGCGGGGGTGGCGGGGCTGCGGGGGTGGGGTCCCACCACGGCCGGGCTGCGCTGGCGGCCGGGGGCGAGGCGGGGGTGTTCGCCTGCGGCGGCTGCTGGCCTTGTGCGGCGGCCAGCTTGCGGGCCCAGAAGTTATTCACGGCCGTTCCTTTCCGGGAAGGTAATTACTCCTGTGTCGAGGAGATTGGCGATGATGACCAACGCGCCGACCCGGATGACTTCGCCATATTGTGTCGCCAGCGCCTCGCGGATTTCTGCTGGGACTTCTTCGGCCGTGTCACCCAGGATAGTGGCAATCAGGATTTCGGCAGAGAGCGTAGATAGTGCGGTGACGTCTTTCAGGAGGGGCGCGACGCGAAATAGCCGCCGCTTGGATTCGAGGTACATTTCCGGCGCGGCGTCGGGGCTGGGGGGCACCATGCCGAGCTGGCGCATGACCTTCTCGGTCTTGCGGGAGGGCACCAGGTCCCACACCAGGCGGTGCTTGAGCAGGGGCGTCCAGTCCAGGCCGTCCAGGGGGTTGTCGTGGCTCACTTGGCCTCCGACCAGCGCTGGACGATCGAGGTGTCGACGGTGAGCGGGACCGACAGCAGGCGCTGGATGCCCTCGCCGAGCATGGCCTGGCGCATCGCGGCCTCGACCAGCGGCGCCTGGTGGGTGGGGGTGTGGATGACGAGCTCGTCGTGGACGGTGAGGATCAGGTGCGCGGGCTCAGGCAGGGCCCGCAGCCGGGGGCCGAGGCGGTTGATCGACAGTTTGATCAGGTCCGCGCTCGATCCCTGGATCTTGGAGTTGAAGGTCTGGCGCTCGGCCTTGGCGCGGCGGCCGTCGTCGGCACTGCGCAGGTCGGGCAGGCGGCGGTAGCGGCCGAGGATGGTCCGCACGTGCGGGGTGGGTTCGGCTCGCCGGGCCTGGCTGATGCACTCGGCACGGTACTGGTAGATCTCGGGGAACTGGGCCGCGTGCGTCTTCATGTGGGCGCGGGCCTGCTTCTCGGTGATCCCGGCCATGTCGGCGACGGTGGCGGGTCCGGCCATGTAGATGATGGCGAAGTTGAGGCCCTTGGCGACCTGGCGCATGTCCTTGGCGACGTCGTCGGGGGCGACGCCGAACACCATGGCGGCGGTCATGGTGTGGGGGTCGATCCCGGCGTGGAAGCCCTCGAACAGGGCTCCCTGGCCGATGAAGTGGGCGGTCAGGACGAGTTCGATCTGGCCTTGGTCGCCGACGACCAGGGACCAGCCGTCATCGGCGCGGAAGGCGCCGCGGATGCGCTTGCCGTCGGCGGTGCGCACGGGGATGTTCTGGAGGTTCGGGCCGGAGCTGGAGAAGCGGCCGGTGGCGGTGCCGGACTGGTTGAAGCTGCCGTACACGCGGCCGTCGAAGACGATGCCGGGCTTGGTGTCGGTGCCGACCAGGCCGTCCACGTAGGTGGTCTTGAGTTTGACGTCCTTTTGGTAGTCCAGGAGGCGGGCCACGAGCGGGACGCGGGCGTGCGGCTTGAGGGCGTCGGCGTCGGTGGAGTAGTCGTAGATGGTGACTGGCTGTCGGGCGCGTTCCTTCTTCTTGCCTCCCGGGGTGAGCGCGCTGGGCTTGAGGCCGAGGCCGCCCTCGCTCTTGGGCAGGTAGAGGATCTCGGCCTTCTGCTTGGGGCTGTTGAGGTTGAACCGGCGACCGGCGGTGGCGTAGATGTCGCCCTCGATGGCGACGATGCGGCCGGCGAGCTCGGCGCCGAAGGTGGTCAGGACGTCGGCTTCGAGGGGTGCGCCGTGGTGGGCGGCATCCAGCAGCTCGGTGATGAGGGTGTGCTCGAGGTCGCGCAGGTCGCCGATGCCGAGCTGGTCGATGAGTTCGGCGAAGCGGTGGTAGAGGAGCCAGGTGTACTTGGCGTCCATGTAGGCGTAGCGGGCGACCTTGTGGAAGGGGTGCTGCTCGACGCACTTGCCGACGTTCTCTTTGTCGTAGTCGACCTGGTAGAGCTCCTTGGCCAGGGCCTTGAGGCCGTTCTGGCGGTTTTCGTCCAGCAGGTGGCCCATGACGCGGGTGTCGGCGTAGGGCGGGGGGACGATGCGCTCGCCGTTGTACTTGGCGATGGAGATGCCGTCGAACACGAAGTTGTGGGCGATCTTGGTTCGGTCGGAGTCGAACAGTGGCCAGCATTTCTCCCAGACCTGGGAGGGGCGAAGCTGGGCGGGTGGGGCTTCCCAGACGGGGACCTTGTCGCGGCGGATCCTGCCGTTGGCCAGCAGCCGCGGCTGGGTGTCGTAGCGCTCGATGCGGTTGCCGATGGGGTGGCCCATGGGGATCGACACGGCCATGCCGTGGGTGGCCATGGACAGCCAGATGACCTTGTTCTGTGCGGGGATGAGCCGGTTGTCGCCGGTCGTCTCGGTGTCGAAGGCGAAGGCGTCGTGGCGGGAGAAGTGGCCGATGACGTGGTCGAGGTGCTCGGGGGTGAGCACCACGGTGGAGCTGGTGCGCATGGGCGTGGTGGGCCCTTCGGTGGTTGGCCGGTGAGGTGGCGCAGGCCGCCGCCCCGGTGTGAGCCCTGGGACGGCGGCCTGCCGCTTGCTGGGGTTGGTAGCCCCTGGTGTTTGGTGGGTTAGGTGAGCTCGTCCACGAGCTCTTCGAGGTCTTCGCGGCTGTCGGTCTTGGTGTAGTTCTCGAAGCCGTGGACGGCCTCGCGCAGCTCGGCCAGGTCCTCCTCGGCGAGGGGGGTGACGGCCCATTCGGCGACGAGGTCGCGTTCCTTGATGGGGACCAGGTTGTATTCGGTCTTGGTGCCCTTGCCTGAGCGGGAGACCGACCAGTAGAGGTCGTCGCGGTCGATGGGGCTGGTCTTGGTGTTCTGGGACAGGGTGCGGATCTTCTCGGCCAGCCGTACGCCGCAGGCCCAGATCTTCATCTCCGGTTCGCCCACGTCGTTGCCGTTGCTGTCGCGGTAGGGCATCTCGATGACGTTGAACAGGACCTGGGTGCGGGGGCTGTCACCGAGCTGCTCGCACAGGGGGCAGTCTTCTGCGTGGCAGACGAAGCCCTTCTTGCCCTGGGCTTGTTCCAGCCAGTGCCAGGCGAAGACGGCGAACGGCTCGGTCTGGGCGAACTTGAAGACGATCTCGTCGGAGCCGACCTTGAAGGTGTCGGCGAAGCCGGCTGATGCCTTGGCCTGGTTGCGCAGGGCGTCCCAGCCGCCGGAGGCTCCGGCGCTCGTGCGGCCTGCCGGACGGCGGGAGTCGGTGCGGCCCGCGGGCCGGGAGGCGGGGTGTCGGCGCTGGCTGGCTTCCTTCTCCTCGGGCTCGGTGGTCTGCTCGGTGGTGGTGCGGCGCTTGAGAGCGCGGGCCATGTGGGGGTGCCCTTTCGTTAGTGGATGTTCTGGGTGTTCTGCTCGGCCAGGACGTGGACGTAGGACTCGTTCTCGGCGGTCAGGCTGGTGGCTCGCGCGATGTCGGCGGCCAAGGTCTGCTGCACCTGCTCGCGTGCGGTGATCAGGAGGTCGCCGAGCTCGACGTTGTCGGCGTCGGGGAAGTCGGTGTCGAAGACGGTGGCCGAGGCGGTGTATTCGATCCACTCGTAGGCGCCCATGTTGACGTGGTGGCGCTGGGTGTAGGTGACCTGCATGTCAGGCGGAGACCTTCCGGGAGCGGGCCTGGTGTTCGCGGAACATGGCCAGGACGCGCTCGGTGAAGCGGGTGTGCTTGATCGGCCGGGAGTGGGGTTCGAGGATTCCCTCGTCCTGGGCGATCTGGCGGATTTCCAAGACCTGGGCGCGGGTGTAGAGGCGCCGGGAGCCGCGGGTGTCCTTGCCAGTGAAGCGGTACTGGGGGTGGGGCAGGATGCCTTCGCGCTCCCACTTGCGGATGGTGACGGCCTTGCGGCCCAGGACGTCGGCGAGTTGGCCGACGGTGAAGAAGTCGGTGTCGATGCCGCGGACCTTGTAGACGCGCGGCTTCTTGCCCTCCAGCGGGTCGTCGAGCTCGGCGGGCCGCTGCCAGGAGGCGGGGATGGGGGTTTCGCTTCCCGCGGGCGGTAGGTGTGCGGCGGGTCGTGCGGGTGTGGTGCGGGGTGCGCCCGGGCGGCTGGAGTCGGTGCGGTTGCCGGGTCGGGTGGGCTGGCGCGCTCCCGGGCGGGTGGTGCTCATCACGGGGGGCTCAGATTCCCTTCAGGGCGTAGGTGATGGTCGTGTCGATGAGGGAGTCGAGCTCGTCGGTGGTCAGGACGTCTTCTTGCTGGAGCGCGTAGAGCTCGTCTTGGTCCAAGACCTCGATGACCTCGTGGCGGAAGACGCGTTTTTCGACGTCAGGCCCTTTGGAGCGTGCCAATGTGCGGGCGCGCTCCTCGTTGACGGTCATGGAGACACGTTTCTCGCGGACGAAGCCGGAGTAGGTTCTGTCGCCCTCGTACGGCTGGTCGAGGGTGATCGTCATGTGCCCCTTGGCGTCTTCGTCGCCGTGGTGGGCGGCCAGGTCGAGCAGGTCGGCCCGGAGCGCCTTGACACGGTTGTCGATCTGAGCGGCCTGCTCGCGCAGGGTGGCCCACTGGCGGAAGAGCCGCTCGGCCCGCTGGGGGGCGTGGTCGGGGGTGGCGGGTTCGGCTGGGGCGGTTCGTGTCACCCTGCGCACGATGTCTCACCTCGATGAATATGTCGGGGTTGGATAGGGAAGACCCTAACCAGACATCTTGGCCGTCCACAACGTTACTACCCAATAATTGTCAAATAATCTTTGACAGCGCTACTTTAATTACTGCTTTCGCTCATGCTTGCGCGAGGGTAGGCCAGCCCGCTGACGAGGGCTTTCGGCTCCGGCTGCCAGCACCTCCCCCAGGTGTGAGGTGAGGGAGGTCACGTCGTTGTCGATCCGGCCCTGATGGTCGGCACCGCGCCCGTCCACGGCCGCCTCGCCCACGCGGCCCTTGAGCGCCAGGCGCTCGTACTCGCGCACTTCGATGCTGGCGGCGGTGATCAGCCGGAGCACGCACACCCTGCTATGCCGGGAGGAGGCGCGGACATGGCGCGCGGTGATCTGCCGGTACTGGCCCGCCGAGCGGGGCGGGTCGAGCAGGATCAGGTGGCTTGCCGCGGGCAGGTCGACGCCGTAGGCGCCCGCGTGGCTCATGGCGAAGATCCGCACGCTGGGGTCGGACTGGAACTTGGCGACGGCCGCCTGCTTCTCCCCCGGCGTCATCTCGCCGTAGTAGGTGACCAGTTCCACGTCGGGAAACATCTCCTGGACGATGTTTAGCATTCCTGTAAAGCGGGAAACGAGGATGGCTTTCGCTTCTGGATTCGTCAGCAGGTCGCGCATCTCCTGCCGCAGGGCGGCCATCTTGGCGCCCTCGTGCATGCCGTCGACCGCGCCGGAGGCGACCAGGTCGAAGCAGTATTTGCTGCCGGGCAGGACCTTGGGGGCTCCGGGCCGGGCCCGCAGGTGTTCGGCCTTGGCGTAGTTGGCCGCGCTGGCGCGCACGAGGTCGGGCTGGACCAGCAGCATCTGCGCGGCGGTGTGCACGGCCATGACCCGACCGGCGGGCGTGTTCTCCTCCCGGCCTGCGTAGTAGGCGCTGGGATCCCATTCCGCTGTGGGCCCGAGCTGCTCCAGCTCGGCCAGCAGGTCGGCTGAGATCTGCTGGTAGACGGCTGCGGTGGCGGGCTCCATCCCGATCATTCGGGTGCGTTCTTCCACGGCGGGCATGTACGGCGCGACGTCGGGGTCGGTGGTGCGCTTGCGGACCAGGGCCGGTGCGATCTTGGCGTGCAAGGTCTTCATGTTGCGGTAGCCCTTGACGTTGCCCCAGGTGTCGCGCCGGATGTAGGCGCGGTCGTAGGCGACGAAGTCGCCCAGGACGTCGGGGTCGACCCACTCCATGATCGAGAACAGCTCTTCGAGCCGGTTGTCGACCGGCGTGCCGGTCAGTGCGAGCCGGTAGGGCGCGGTGAGCCTCTTGATCGCCTTGGACCGCTTGGCCTTGAACGATTTGATCGCGGTCGCCTCATCCAGCACCACCAGGTCGAAACCCAGCCGGCGAAGGGTGCGCAGGTCGGCCACGACGGTGTCGTAGGAGGCGATGACGTAGTCGGGCCGCTGGTGTTCCATCCGCGCCCAGGCTGCCTGCCGTACGGCCGGGCTGCCGTCGATCACCGTGCAGTAACGCTCCTCCGGGACGACGATCGGTTCACCCGCCACGACCAGTTCGCTGTCGGCGACGTCGGTGAAGCGGGCGATGGAGGCGGCCCACTGGAGTTTGAGCCCGGACGGGACGACGATCAGCGCGGAGGTGATGTCGCCTCGGCCGAGCAGTTCCTCGGCCACTGCGATGGCCGTGACGGTCTTGCCGAGGCCCATCTCGAAGGCCAGCAGCAGCGAGCCGCGTTCAGTGAACCTCTCGACGGCCTGGTCTTGGTAGGAGTGCAGCGTGATGGTGAGCACAACCAACGGCAAGAGCCCGTCCCAACAGCGGCTATTCCGCTGGGACGGGCTCGTGGGCGGGAGTTGCTAGCCTGCGCGCAGCCAGCGCGAGAGCAGGCCGGGGGCGGCCAGGTCGACCATGGTGCGCAGTTCGGTGTCGGTCAGGTCGCCCGGGTCCAGGCCCGTGGTGTCCTCGCGGTCGACGAGGTTGGCGTAGTCGACGAAGAGTGTGGACAGCCCGCTCCCCCGGGCGGCCTGCCACAGCTTGCGCGAGTAGATCAGGCCCGCCTCGTCGTGGTCGGGGAAGTCGATCAGGGTGTCGGTGACCTGGCGGATCAGCCGGAGCTGCTCAGCCGACACCGACGCGCCGTAGGTGGCCACCGCGCCGGGCACTCCGGCGGCCAGCAGCCGTGGCGCATCCAGCGGGGATTCCACCCGGACGACGGGCTGGCCGGGCTTCACGGTGTTCAGCCCGAAGACGGCGGTGGACTTCTTGAGGTACTTGGGCCGGTTGCGGAAGAGTCGGCGGTTCTTCTCCTGCCAGCCCAGCAGGGTGCCGTGCTCGTCGCGCACGGGCGTGATCCACAGCTCTTCGCGCGGGCACCAGAGCACGCCGTAGGCGGCGCACGCCTGCGCGGTCAGTCCCCGGCTTCGTAGGGCCTGCGGGGGCGGGGTGGTGTAGATGGCCAGGGCCGCTTCGGTGATCAGCTCGCTGGTGTCGACGGGCGGGGGCGGCTTGGTGGCCAGGAGCCGCTCGGCTCGGGCGATGGTGCCCCGGGCGCGGATCCAGGCGACGGCGTCGGTGCGGTCGATGCGCAGGACGTAGGCGACCAGGTCGGCGAAGCGGCCCCGGAACCCGCACGAGAAGCAGTTCATGAAGCCGCTCTCGACGTTGACCGCGAAGCTCGGGTTGCGGTCTTCGCGGCCGGTGTATTCCAGGTGGGCCGGGCAGCGGCAGGTGGCCTCGCCGGAGTCGTCGATGCGGATGATCTCCAGGCCGAGCGCCTCCAGGGCGGAGATCACGTCGCCGGGGACGACGTCGGCGAAGGCGTCGAAGCCGGAGGCGATCTTAGGCCGCGACACCGTAGCCTCCTTCATCCCAGCCCGAGCCCGTGGGGTCGTCGATCTCCTCGAAGAGGGCGCGCTCCCAGTCCCAGGCGTAGTGGACGCGCATCGGGGAGGCGGTGCGGGCCAGCACGATGCTGATGACGTTGATGTTGTGCTCGTCGGTTCGTTCGACTGCCAGGACGGCGTCGCTGTCTTGGACGAAGCTGGAGCTGTAGCCGATGGAGTAGCTGGTCACCTTCTTGCCGTTCATCTTGCTCTCCAGCGCCTGGGTAGCGATGACGATGGGCAGGTTGAGCTGCTGGGCCATCCGTTTGAGGCCGCGGGTGATGTTGGTCAGCGCCTGCGGGGATCCGGCCGCCTCTCCCTGCTCGTCCTGCATCATGTAGACGCCGTCGACGAAGACGATGTGCGGCCGGATCTTCTCGATTTTGGCGCGCAGGCCAGTGAGGGTCATGACGGACTGGGAGTCGGCCGACAGGTGGAAGCTCGGCATGGACTCCATGGAGTGGACTGAGCGCTCCAGCTTCTTCCACTCGGCCGGGGACAGGGTGCCGTTGCGGAGCTTGGAGTGCGGGATCCCGGCGCGGAAGGCGTCCAGTCGCTGCTCTTGTTCGAGGTTGGACATCTCGAAGCCGATGAACAGCGGGCTGTATCCGGCGTCGTTGGCGGCCTTGGCCATGAGCAGGGTGGCGGTGGACTTTCCCGCCTTCGGAGGGCCGACGAAGGTGATGAGCTGGCCTCCCTCGAACCCGCCGAGTGCCTGGTCGATGGCGCCGAACCCGCTGGGGATGCCGCGTAGGCGTCCGTCCAGTTCGGCCAGTTCGCGGTAGCGCTGGATGCGCTGCTCGCCGTTGGTGGTCAGGTCGACGTCGTGCAGGGTCGGGCCCTCGCGCATGATCTGTGCCAGCACGGTGGCAATGGCGGCCGTGGCGCCGGTGACGTCGCGCCGGGTGTGCTTGAGCACGGCGTTGGTCAGGCCGGTTTCCAGTACGACCAGGTGCCGGTGCTCGCGCATCTTGTCCAGCAGGTAGGGCAGGTCTTCGTCGGCCTTGATCAGCTTGTAGGTGGGGTGGTCGGCCTTGACCGCTGCCAGGGAGGGGACGGTGCCGTAGGTCTGCTTGTGGCTGGTGATGGCGTCCCAGACCTGGGCGGATTCGGGGTCACGGAACCAGGCGCGGGTGATCCCGGCGTGAGCGAGGGGCCCGAGATCGCCCAGTTCGATCACGCGCGAGATCAGCGAGCGCTCGATGTCCATCAAAAGCGTCCCATCTGGAGCAGGTTGTCGGTGGTGATCAGGCGCCCGCGTGAGCCGTACAGCAGGGCGTGGTGGGGGTTGGTGGTGTAGACGGCCGCCACGTACGGCATGGACGCGAGCCGGCGGGCCAGCACGCGCGGCTGGTAGGCCCACACCCGGGAGGCGGGCACCTGCTCGGCGTCCAGCCGTTCCTCCAACGCGGCAGCGAAGTCCGGGCCCTGGGTGGTGATGACCTCCAGGGTCTGGTGCAGACGCCAGGACAGGTCCCACATGACCTTGACGACCAGGTCGTCGAGGTCCCACTCGAGGGCCAGGCCGTGCCATTGACCCAGGGTGCGCTTGACGGCGGCCAGCCCCTTTCGGGCAGGTGGGTGGCCGATCAGGTTCTCGAACTCGATCAGCAGCCGCGGGGTGGTCTGGTTGCTGATGTCACCGCCTTGCACGGGCGGCCTCCTTGCGCAGGTCGGCGCCGCCCAGCAGGACTTCGTCGAAGGTCTCGTGGGCGAAGGAGGCCATGGAGGGGTTGTAGGACTCGCCCCAGGCAGCCAGGCGCAGGTTGGTGGTGGCGATGGTGGGCAAGGCCCGGCGGAAGCGCATGCGCAGAAGGCGGTCGACCTCGTCGATAGCGGCGTTGCTGACGGTGCGGTGCTCCTTGCCGACGTCGTCGAAGACCAGCAGCGGTGTCGTCTCAGCCTTGTGGACCATGCGTTCGATGGCCCACCACAGGTCGATGGCCTCCTGCACGCCCCGGTCAGCCTGAGCCTTGATGGCGTGCTGCTTGGCCAGGGCCTTCATGTAATCGGCGACGGCGACGAACATGATCCCGGCGTTGTGGCGCACGGCCGCCTCGGTAGCCGTGATGCAGGCCAGCGTGGTCTTGCCCATCCCGGGGGGGCCGATGAGGGCCAGCCCGCGCCCCAGGAGGCTTCTGGAGGCGTTTTGAGCCTCACTGCTCACTCTTGCCTCAAATGTGTCGAGAAAGGCTTCTACGGACGATCTGGCGGCGTGTGCGTGGTTGTTGTAGGGGTTCCAGTCGGTGAGCCGCAGTCCGCGGTACAGGGCCGGGATTCCTGCGAGGTTGGCGCGGCGCGCGACGGCGTCGGCGGTGAGGGCGGGGGTCACAGGCTCGTCCACTCGTCGGGGTTGAACGGTTGGTCGTCGGTGAGGCCGGAGGACCAGTCCTCGGGCCGGAACTGCTGGGCTGCCTGGGCGTTTCGGGCGCGGGTGATGTGCTGCCACAGCAGGGCCCGCTTGGCGAGGAAGTCGGTCCACGGGACGGCGGAGTCCGAGCGGTAGCCGGGCACCGTGGCGTAGGCGGCGATCATGTCCCGGATCTGGTCGGGGGCCGCGCCTTGCCGCATCCACCGGTTGAAGGCACCGGCGAGCGCGGTTTGGTTGGCCTGGTCGATGTAGACCGGAAATCCGCCGTTGAGGTTGCCTGCCATCGCCCGGGCGAAGTGGGCGGCCAGGCCGAGGCCGGTGTCGGGTCCGGGCGCCCGGCGGGCGCGCTGCTGGCGCAGGGGTCGTGGCTCCCGGACCCCGGCGGCGACAGCCGGGTCGTGCTCGTCGTCCAGCTCCATCTGCTGGTGGCGCATCTTCGGCGTCGTGGCGGCCCGCCGAGCCGCAGGCGCGGCGTATGAATCTAGAGACGAAGTCTCTAGATGAATAGGGTTTTTAGTCTTGGGTCCAGATTCCGGACGAGTTGGTACCGGCTGGGGCTGCGATGTATCAACTGGTCCAGATTCCGGACGAGTTGATACATCGACTCCTCGGAAGGGCGGGGCGGGGCAGTTCTCCTCCCAGAAGTCGGGCGTGGTGATCCGCCGCACGACCGACAGGTAGCCGCGGGCCTCGCCCGGCCAGTGGTCCTCGGCTACCTCCTGGAGGATCCCCCGGTCGGCGAGGTTGGCCAGGGCGGCGTAGACGGTCGAGCGCGAGGCGCGGACCTCCCGGCACAGCGACTCGACGCCGAGCCAGGTCATGCGGTGGTCGGCCCCGGCGGAGTTGGCCAGCCGGAGCAGGACGAGGAGTTCGGTTCCCTTCACCGCCGCAGGTGCTTTCTGCCACACCTCAGCAACGATTTCGATGGCCAATTGAGTTACTTTCCTTGCCGAAATTCCTGAATTACGGAGCGCGTGGGGTAGCGTTTATGTTTACGGAAGTCCGGTTCCCTTCCCGGCTCCTTCCTCGCAGATGATTTGCCTGTCTGCGAGTGCGTGGTGGTTAAGGGCCCCCAGCCCCGTCCTCTGTGTGGCGGCTTATTGCTGGGGGCCCTTCGCGTTTTAGTCCTGGTCGAAGTCGCTGAGGAACGCCTCGTATTCGGCGCGGGTCATCTCGCGCTTGGTCTCGCCCTTGCGGGGGCGTCCGCGCCCGGCCAGGCGAATGGTCTGCTTGTCCTCGTCTATGAGGACGGTGACCTGATCTGCGGCGGTGTCGCGGGCCTTGCCTCGCGCCTTGGCGGGCGGCTGTGGATCCTGGCTCGGGGCCGCCTGGGTGTTGAGTTCCTCGTTCAGGCGCTGGAAGTGGTGGCGTACGGCACGGGTGAGCGGGGCGAGGTGGACCGGTTCCATGCGGCGGGCGGCGTTGGCGTGGTCCTGTTGGGTGAGGTGCTCGATCGTGAAGGCGAGGGTGGTGAGCAGGTCGGGGACGTCAGCGGGCCGGGGCGCGGGGGCGGGTGGGATGGCCTGCGCCTCATCTGCCGGGGCGGCCTCCTCCTCGGCTGGCGCCGCTCCCTGGTCGGGGCGGGGTGACGGGCTCGGTTCCTGGAGCGTCAGTTCCTGCTCGATCTGCTCCAGTTCGGCAGGCTCGCCGGACGGGGGCGCGGCGTCGTCGTCGACGTCGTCGGGGTGCTCCTCCTCCGAGTCCTCGACTGGAGGGTCATCGGTGTAGGCCAGGTCGTCCAGTCCGGCGGTGAGGTCCTTGACGGGGATTCCCGCAGCCACGGCCTGGTCGAACAGCGTGCCGGTGTCCTCGTCCGGGGCCTCGTCGGACTCGCCCCAGGCCAGCACGAGCACGGCCTCCTTGCCGTCCCGCTGGGCATCGGCCAGCGTCTGGATGAGGTCGTCGGCGACATGCATGGTCTCTTCGGAGCGGGCGCAGGAGGCCAGGACGAGCTTGCCTCGGCGGCCCGGCTTCGGGGCGGCCAGCGCGGTGTAGGACACCTCGGATGCCTCGGCCCACTCCGCGACGTCCACGACGGCCTTGCTGGTCAGCGCAAGATCGGCGGGCAGGTAGAGCGCGACCTCGCGCTCGGGGTCGTCTTCCAGCCAGTCGGTGAGCAGGTCCCAGGTGTTGTCGGTGCTGGATTCGCCTGCTCCTGCGACGGCGAAGACGAGGGGCTTGGTGGTGGTCACGCAGATCCTCACATATTTGAAAGCGGGAGATGAGTCTCAGCTTTACGTAAAGTGGGGGCTTGCGACAACTTACGTACCAACTCGCGGGGGAAGATTCTCAGCGCGGCAGGTCGGGCACCCGGGAGGCGCGGCCCCTCCCCCGAGACGCTCGTTTGCGCAGCTCAATCAGCATTTCTGCCAGCGACTGCGCGGAGGTTTCGGGGCGGCTGGACACCCGGGTGACGACGGCCGCCAGCGCCGCGGCGGCCAGGGCGTGCGTGAGCTGGGGCAGAGCGAACGGCAGCCCGTAGCAGGCGCCGATCACCAGCAGCGGCTGGAGGGCGGCGGGCACCGGCACGACGGCGCGGACGACCTGGTAGGCCATCCACGCCGCCAGACCGGTCAGGACGACGCTGATCACGCCGCCAGATCCACCTTGTCCCGGACGAGGACCGACTGCACGGCGTCGGTGGCGCCGGTCGGCTTCCAGATCGCCTCGTGCACGGACTGCGCGGCGATGAAGGCGCCGACGGCCACGAGCAGGGCCGTGCGCCAGTCGAAGACGTCACCGGCGCCGGCCGCCTGCTCCCAGGCGACGATGAAGCCGTCGAGGGCCGACAGGGCGGCCAGCAGCAGGCCCTTGACCGCGCCGGACCACGACGCCTTGGTTACCAGGCCGACCAGCAGGGATAGGAACGGCCCGATCACAAGGCCGAGCACGAGGGCGGTATCGAAACCAGCCATTTCTCTAACTCCTCCGGAGAGTTATGAATTCGCCGGAGAAATTCCGGCACTCTACGACGGTATTGATAAATGGGCGGCCCTTTGTAATGCGCGAGTTAGTCCAGATGCGGGATGACGCCGAATTCAGGTTTGCCAACACGGATACCCATCGGCGTCTGCTCCTCCAGCGCGCTGACGAGTCGCGCGGTTCGCTGGTCGATGTCGCGGTAGTGGAAAGCCCCCAGGTTGGTGTCGGTGCCGTTGTAGCGCAGGTAGTAGTCGCGGCTGCCGAGCTTCATGTGGAAGTACGGGGTGGCGCGGCTGCCCTCCTCCACCTGGATGCCGGCGATGGTGAGAGTCAGCGGCAGGGGGACCGCGCCGTCGTAGGGGAAGTTGATGTGCCAGAACTGGCCCAGGTCGGAGGCGGTGAAGGGGGCCTGGATCCGTGTCCAGCCCATCTCCGGCGTCAGGGAGAGGTGTTCGGAGGTGCCCTGCTCGACCCAGCCCTGGCCGCGGGTGACGGCCAGGCGGAGGATCACGGGCTTGTCGGTCTTGATGTGCAGGGAGACGACACACGGAGATCCGGGCGGAGGCGCGATCATGCCACCGCCCATGAAGCCGGTGTAGCCGGGCTGGTAGACGACCTTGGCCACGGGCTTGGGGTCGTCGGTGTACGGCGAGGTTCCCTCGCGGGTGACCGTGATGTTCTGGGATCCGAAGAACGGCCACACATCGCCGATGGCGTAGTTGATGCGGTCAGCGACGACGAGGGGGCGCAGGGTCTGGGCCGTGCTGTAGCTGCGGGGCCCTGGGGCTGTCTGGGCGGCGGCTTCGGCCTGCACGCAGGTGAGCTGGTGGTAGTTGTTGGCGGGCACGGCGTTGAAGCGGAAGCCGACTGCGGCGTAGGCGGCGCGACGCCAGGCGACCGAGCCGTTGACGCTGATCTGGTCGGCCGGGCTGACGAACTCGGCGTACACGCGGTTCCACGCCGCGTTGAACGCGCCGGATGCCGTCCCGGCGTTCGTGGCGCCGACACCCAGTTTGAGCGGGTCCTCCTCGGTAACGCCGAAGATCGCGAAATCGCTGAAGGCGGCCTGCGGCGTGCCGTCGGACAGGTCGAGCGATCCGGTCGCGGCAGCGTAGCCGTCGCCGGTGAGCTGCCAGCCGACGCCCATGGCCAAGGTGCCGTTGCCGAGGGCGCGGCCGTTCATCTCGATCGGCTGGGGGAAGCTCAGCGCGAGCGATCCGGTGCCGGTGCCGGTACCACTGCCGAAGGTGGGCCACGCCTTGACGATGGCCAGGCGGGGGGCGTTGGCGCCGCTGCCGGGCCCAGAAGTGCCTGAGGCGGAGATCTTCTTGATGGAGTAGAGGTAGGCGCTGCCGAGGGATCCGCCAGTGCCGATCGCGCGGAAGGCGCCGATGCCCCACATGCGGACGGTACCGTTGCCGCGACCCAAGCCTCTTCCGCCCAGGACGCCGTGGGTGTCGGCGGTCAGTTGTCCCTGGTTCTTGCTGCTGCCCTGCGCGACCATGAAGGTCAGGCGCATCATGTCCGGCAGGCTGCCGTTGCCCGAGGCCGTGCCCGATCCAGCTAGGGCGACCATGGCCAGGGTGGGTGAGTTGCCGGGGGTGCCTGACCAGACGTAGCCGGGCGTGCTGCCGTCGACGTACGTGGTTTCGGTGGTGCCGCGCTCCAACTGGATGGCATCGACGTAGAACGTGGCGGTGCCGCCGTAGACGGCCGGGCTGGTCTGGACCGAGCGCGACTGGGATGCCTGATTCCACTTGTAGTAGTAGTAATACTGCTGGCCGCTCCCGTTGATGCCGCCGGTGCCCGATCCCTTGCGATAGCCCGAGGTGGTGCCGTTGTTGGACCAGGAGCTGTCGCTGGTGTAGCTGGAGTAGGTGGAGGAGTCCACTCCGGTTCCGCTGGGCGAGCTGGTGCTGTAGGGGAACTCGCTGGTGGTGTACTGGCCGAAGGAGTATTCGGTCCAGAAGGTGCGCGACTCGTTGCTGTAGCTGGCCGAGCGGTAGTAGGAGGAGTTCGTGGTGAAGGCGACCACGAGCCGGTCCGCGGCCGGGCGCGGGGTGAAGTTGCGGATCGCCACCCGGCCGTTGGTGGTGTAGGCGAAGGTCTGCTGCTTGAGCTGCTGGCGGGCGGTGGCGGCCTCGCCGGGCAGTAGGTCGTAGACCGTGATGGTGACGCCCGCGTTGTAGCTGGCGCCGTTGGACTCGGTCAGCCCCTTGAGGGTGGCCGACAAGGTGAACGGCCCCGCGCCGGGCTCGATGGCGACGAGGGTGGAGACCCCGCCACCGGCCTTGGCCTCGCCGTAGCCGGTGTAGGTGAGTTTGAGGGCATAGGAGCCGTGGACGGCGTTGCTGCCGCCGCGCGATAGCGACCCGCTACCTTCGGTCTGCCAGCCGGTCGAGCCCAGTTCCAGGGAGGGGTTGGGGATGTAGTTGGCGTAATTGGGCACGTCAGGGCTCCACGGTCAGGCCGAAGATCGTCGAGGTGTTGTTGAAGGCGCTGGTCGCGGCGAGGACGGCGGTTCCGTTGATCTTCGCGCTGTAGTTGTCGCCCGAGACCGTTACCGACAGCCGGTCGCCGTCGGTGACGGGCCGGGTGTAGGTGCCCAGGACGGTGACCACGCCTGCTTGGACTCGCTCGAGTTGGGTCCGGGTGGCACGCAGGTAGTTGTTCTGGTCCAGGTAGCGCAGCACCAGGGCCTGCCGGGCGGATGCCTTGGTGGGCGCGGTGGCGAAGGTGGCGGCGATCGTGGCGTCCTTGCTGCCGTAGTCGATGGTCGACAGGCAGCGCACGTCGGCGCGGGGGCGTGCGACGCCGTTGGCGTAGCTGTCGCGGATGAAGCCGTTGGATCGGGCGGTCCAGGTCTTGTTGCCGTATTCGGTGACCCGGCCGCCGAGGCTGTAGTTGCCCGCGCCCAGAGCGCTGAGCTTCAGTGATCGGCTCCCGGCGTAGGCGCGCTCGGTGGTGATGTCGGCGAAGGCGTTCTCCAGATACCAGGCGGCAAAGCCGTTCTCGAAGGTCGAGTCGGCCGTCAAAGGTGTGCTCGGGGCGGCTGCGGTGGCCAGGTAGAACTCATCGACGTAGGTGGTGGGCGGGGCCGGGTGCGCGCCGACGTTCATGTAGAGGGTGAGCACCGCCTTGGCGGCTGTGGCCGGCGCGGTGAGCGGCGCGGTGTAGCTGCGCCAGGTGGAGGCGGTCACGGTGACCGAGCTCATGGTGGAGTTGAGGAAGGTGCCGGAAGCGTTGTACCACTCCACGCCGACGTCGAAGGGGAAGGGCGCGGTCTGGAAGAAGCGGCCCTGGACGGCGTAGGAGGCCCCGGCAGTGACCGCCACCTGGTTGCTGGCCAGGTAGATGGCGTTGGTTCCGCTGGTGGCGGTGAAGGTGTCCAACACGCGCGTGTCGGGGCTGTTCTTGGCTTCGACTCGGGCGATCTGCTTGCCCTGCTCGTCGAACCAGGTGATGTACGGGAAGCACGGCGCTGCCGCCTGGGAGGCCAGGTGGGGTGTGTGGATGTAGCCGGAGACGGTCAGCTTCAGGCGGGAGTCGGTGCTGTTGAGTGACCAGTCGCTGGGCGACTCCTGGGGCTGCTTGCCGGTGGAGCGCCGCAGCGCGCGATACACCTGGCCGCGGTGGGTGATCAGGTCGTCGGCGCGGTAGGCGCGGGCTGCCTCCCAGCGCGGGACGCGGGGCAGCGCGATGCCGTGGGTGATGGGCAGGAGCGGGTCGTAGGTGGCGGCCGGGTTGGGCGGCAGGGAGTGCAGGGCGATGTCGGCCGCGCTGGCGCTGGTGTTGGTGACCGTGAGGGTGTTGGCGTCGCGGTCCTCGGTGACCGGGTGGGGGACGCCGATGACGAGCTTGGGCAGGGCCTTGCTGGTGGCGTCCTGGCTCTGGCCGGTAAAGCTGACGGCTGACCAGCCGTGCATCGTCGCCCGTGCGGCTTCCCAGGCGGGGTTGGTGGCGTCGTTGGGCAGGATCGCGGTGTGCACGGCCCACCAGGTGTTGTTGCTGCCGTTGCCGGGCGGGGCTTGGTCGATGCCGTAGGCGGCCACCAGGCATCGGTAGAGGTGGAAGTCGGTGGAGACCAGGTCGCCGACCTTGTAGCGGATGGAGGCGTCCCAGGCCGGGTAGCGCGGAGTGATCTGCTCAGCCTGGTCGTAGCTGGGCATCAGGTTGCCGCTCTTGCGCAGCTCGACGTCCCAGCCGGACACGGCTTGGGCCAGGGACCGCATCGTGGCGGGGTGGCCGCGTTCGGAGGCGAGGTAGGCGGCGTCGATGGTCAGGGCCCGCATCTGGGCGGGTGCCAGCCCCTCGGGGACGTAGGCGCCGATGGAGGCGGCGATGGCTGCGGCGGTGGTGATGTGCGTGGTGCGCAGTTCGCTGGACTCCAGGGCTGCTTCCATCGAGGTCCGGACCCGGTCCAGGCCGTAGCCGAGGATCTTGATGAAGTGCAGGAGCGTCTGGTTGGAGTCGGCGTCCACGGTCAGGTGGTTGCCACGCAGCAGCCGGTAGTGGTGCGGGATGCGCTCCCACATCCACTGGACCGAGCCGTAGTCGGCGATGTGCAGGGTGGAGGTGAGGGCCGAGCGGACCCACACGTTGTTGATCTTGAGGAAGATGGCGTAGTAGCAGAACCGGCCGTTGGGGGCGTCCTTGTCCAGGTGGGAGGCGGGCGCGGCGGGGCTGTCGATGAGTACCGTGCCGCCGGTCTCGGTGGTGGGGTAGCCGTCGAGGCTGGCCACCAGGCGGAACCCGGCGTAGGCGCCGGAGGGCTGGTCCCACGTCAGGAAGACCCCTTCGTACCCGACTGAGTAGGAGGTGAAGCTGCGCTCGGGGAAGTAGGGGACTTCGGGGTTGGGGCCGTAGAAGGTTCGCGCGTATTGATCAACGCGATAGACAGCCATGCGGGGGTCTTCCTGGTCGGGGTGCTACTTCTTTTTCTTCTTGCCGCCGGGTTTCGGCGTGGGGCCGGTGTGCTTGGGCGGGGTGGGCCGGTTGCCGTGGGTGGGGCAGTTCGGGAAGCGCTCGGGGTACATCCAGCACAGGTCGTTCTCGTAGACCGGGCCGGTCGGGTACGGGTTGTAGTAGTGGTCGCCAGGCACGGTTGGGTTGGGCGGCGCGGTTGACGGGGGCGGTGGTGGTGGGGGCGGCGGGGGTGGCGGGGTGTAGATCGTGCTGGGGTGGTCGTCCAGGAAGCCGTCGTCGTCGCCCTCGGTGACGCGTACCAGGTGCAGGCGCAGGTAGGCGGTGGCCGGGTAGGTGCCCTTCAGGTCGGTGCCGTCGATTCGGGCCGAGGCGCTGATCTGGGTGCCCTTGGACAGCACTTCGGTCCAGTGGATGACGTTGACCAGGGCGTCGCCGTTGTCGGCACTCTCGCGCACCATGTGCTGGAGGGTGTGGTCGCGGCCGTTGATCTCCAGTCGGGCGCGGCGCCGGGCGCGGACGGTCGTGGTTTCCGTGGTGGGCTGGTGGACGACCATCAGCGACATCATCCACAGGCCGGTCTCGTTCAGTACGGCCCCGTCGTGCCAGCCGATGCCGAAGGTGTCGTCGTCGCCCTTGATGGGCAGGCGCTGCCATCCGCCGTCGCCGATGGTGCCCGGGTCGTCTTCGATGGGCAGGCCCGGTTCGACCTCGGGCACGCCGGGTTCGAGAAGGATGCGCCCGGCGAAGGTGCCGGAGCGGCCCAGGTAGGTGTTGCCGTGGTAGTAGGTGTCCATCACGATCGTCCACCACTGGCTGCCGTTGGCGTAGCTGTCGAAGGTGGCCTCGGAGACGGTGGTGTGGCCGCCGGGCGGGTTGGCCCAGTCGGGCGAGTTGGGGGTGCGGATCTTGATGCGCTGGTTGTCGGGCCCGTAGACTGGGGCTTTGACCCAGCCGCCCGTGGGGTGCAGCGGGACGAGGAGCTTGTCGCCGGTCTGGGCGTCGTAGTAGGAGGCGTGCACCTGGCGGGCGTTGTCGCCGCGCACCAGCACGCCGCGGCCGGCGAGTGTCTCGTGGATCCACCGGTCGTTGTCCATCGGCTTGCGGATCGGGTCCTTGGGCTTGACGAGGTTGCCACCGCGGAGCTGGAAGTTCTTGGTCGAGCCCTGGAAATAGGGCAGGTGCTCGCCGCGGGCGTAGGCGGTGGCGCGGGCGGCGACGGTGCCGTAGTTGTCGGGCCGGGCGCCGGGGTTGAGGTTGGCGATGTGGGGGTTGACGCCGATGACGGTCTGGGTGGCGCGCAGCTCGTCTTGGATGTCGTTGACGTGCGACTCGAAGATGGTCTGCGACAGGTCGCGCTTGGTGGTGAAGGAGCGGAACGCCTCGGGGTAGCGGGCCACGGCTCACCACCCGCCCGAGTAGGAAGGGCGTCCCGGTCCGTAGGAGGAGCCGTCTCCGCCCACGACCCCGCCGCCGTAATATTGGCCGCCGTCCCATCCGTAGGCGGACCAGACGGTGGTGAGCTGGCCGTTGACGCACCGGTAGGAGCCCACCTGGCCGCCGTCGGAGATGGTGAAGGTGAAGGCGTAGTCCCGGTCGTTGCAGGTGTTGGGCTGGCGCGGGTAGGTCGGCTGATGGTCGTTCGGCCCGCAGTAGCCGCCCAGCGGCGTTTCGGGGATCGGCTCGGGGTCGGGCGGCAGCGGGAAGCCTTCCATGTCGAAGCCGTCTTCGGCCACGCGGACCAGGTGGAGCCGGACGTAGACGTTGGCCACGGCGGTGTAGCCGGTGCCGAGTCCTTCGCTGCGGATGTCGACGTTCAGGGTGGTTCCGGCGCGGAAGGTGTCGGTCCAGGTCAGGGTGTTGATGGGGGCCTTGATGCTGTAGGCGTCGTCGTCGAGGTAGTCGCGCAGGCCGACGTCGGAGCCGTTGACCATGACGCGGGTGGCCTGGGCGGCGCTGGAGACGACCTCGGCGTGCCCGAGGGACCAGTCGACCTTGACGGTGAGGGTCCACAAGCCGTCCTGGTTGATGACCAGCCCGTCGCCGGAGGCGAGTTTGAAGGGGTCGTCGAAGGCGCGCAGGGTGGTGCGGGCCCACTTGTTGGCCGGGACCTGCATGTCGTAGATGCCCGCACGAGCGTAGGGCAGGTGGCCGCCGCGGGCTTGGAAGGTCATGCGCCGCTCGATGGTGGCGTGGTCGCGCGGCGCGACGTACGGCGGCTTGGTGCTGGGCCGGTGCGGCACGGTCTTGATGGGCGGGATCGAGGTCCACCGGTCGGCCTGGCGGACGGCTTCGTTGATCTCGGTGCGCGTGCAGTTGGGCTTGTCGCGCAGGTAGCGGCCCAGGAGGGTCAGGGCGGTGGTGTCGCTGTTGCCGATCCAGGAGGCGATGCGGTGGGGGTCGACGGCCAACAGATCGTCTTGCCCGTACGGCAGGGGGGTGAGGAGGAGGTCGCTCATGCCCTACCGCCCCAGGGCAGGGACGGGTAGCGGGCGCCCCAGTCGGGCCAGATGTCGAGCAGGCAATCGCGGATTTTGGCCGGGTCGTAGTTGTGGCGGACGGGCGCGCGGTCGGTGAGGACGTCGATGATGCGCGGGATGTCGGTCTCGGGGGCGCGGCCGATCCATTCGACGATGGGCAGCAGTTCGTAGGGGGTGCTGCCGGGGTCGCTGGCGGCGATCTGGGGCGTGGTGCCCAGGGTGCGCTGGACGGCCAGCAGCTCGTCTTGGAGGGTGTTGACGTGTTCGGCGAACACGATCGTGGTGTAGTCGAACTTGGTCGACCAGGCGCGGAAGGCGGAGGGGTAGCTCGCGGCCAATTCAGGTGCTCCTTGCCGCGTCAGGCTGCCGGGCGCAGCAGCGCGCCGTCGTTGACCACGCGGTCGACGCAGCGCACCAGGTAGGCGCGCAGCACGATGTTGGCCAGCAGGTCGTGGGGCGGGGCGTCCAGGTTGGTGCGGACCTGGACCGAGACGCGGGTTCCTCGGGGCAGGACTTCCTGCCAGGTGACTTGGTTGTGCAGGGCGAAGCTGTTGCGGGCATCCTCGGCGGTGAAGTCCGACAGGCCGACGTCCTTGTCATCCAGCAGGATGCGCAGGCGCCGCTTGGCTCGTTTTTGCAGGCTGTAGCCGGTGGCCCGCCATTCGGCGCGGGCGGCCAGCACCCACAGCCCGTGGGTGCTGAGCTTGATCGCCGGTCCGCTGTCGGCCAGCTCGAAGGGGTCGGAGCGGTGCTCGAAGGCGACGGTGTTCCAGGTGTTGGGGGTGGTCTTCATCGACTTGGCCATGCCGCGGTAGAAGGGCAGGTCTTCGCCTCGTGCGTGGGCGGTCAGGCGGCGGGCCAGCGTGCCGTAGTCGCGGCTGAGCCCGCCGGGGTTGTTGCGGGCCTGGTGCGGGTTGAGCCCGAGGATGCGCTGGGTGGCGTCTTCCTCGTCCTGGAGCTCGTTGACGTGGCTGGCCCACACGATGTTGCGCCAGCCCAGTTTGGTGGTCCAGGTGCGGATCCCGCCCGGGTAGGTAGCTGCCATGCCGTTCCTAGACGGGGGTGATGACGCCACCGGAGGTGACGATTTTGACGGTGCCCAGGACAGGCATCTCGAACGGGGCCATGACGGCGTCGTCGGCCCCGGACTGGGCGGTGTCGGCGCGGGCCATGACCGGGATGTTGACGTTGAGCACGCCGGGCAAGGTGGCGACCGCGGAGTAGACCTGGGACAAGGTGACCCGGACGCCGAAGGTGACGGCGTCGTCCTTGAACAGGCCCGCGAGCGCGGCCTGGACGGCTGCCTTGACGTGGATGTCGCGCCAGCCGGGGGCGACCCACACCTTGACGGGCAGGGCGTCGGTGCCGAAGTTGACCGGCACGAAGGTGGGGCCTTGGACGGAGACGACGGTTCCGGCCAGGGCGCGGGCGTTCAGGTGCGCGGTGGCGGTGTCCAGGAGCTGGGCGTTGGGGGTGGTGCGATCGGGGCCGGTGACGAACACGGACACCGACTGGGGCCGGGCGGCGACCGCGTTGGCGGCCGAAACGCCGGGCACCTCGAGCGCGGCGCGGGAGAAGTCGTCCTTGGTGACGCACCGGTATTGGGCGGCGAACGCCTGGGGGGCGTTGCGGCGGATCTCGTCGTTGCCTTCGGGGTCGGCTCCGCCGGTGGTGGCGGTGCTGATCGGCTTGCCGGAGGCGTCGGTGGCGATCTGGACACCGATCAGGCCGGAGGTGGCCAGGTGGAGGATCTTGCTGGCGGGCAGGTTCCCGGCCTTGCCGACCCCGACCCGGTAGGAGGCGTAGATGGTCGCGCCGAGCTCGGGGATGGCGCCGTTGGCGCCGTTGCCGAACATGACGATGGTGGCGCCGTCGGCCCGCAAGCGCGTGGTGAAGACGCGCTCGGTGGGCGCGGCCTGGATCAGCCGAGACTTGCGGATCCATTCGATGTTGGCGTGCGGGGCCTCCACCCAGATCCGGACCGAGCCTTCGATGACGCCGGGGGTGGCGATGACCAGGGATTGGCCGGAGCTGCCGGTGCCGGATCCGGCCTCGAAGGGGGCCATGGTGACGCCCTGGGTGATGGCGGCCACGGCCGTGCCGCCGGCTGCGGGCACCAGGAGATCGGCGTCGGTCTCGAAGGTGACCGGCTGATCGACCACGGCCACGTAGTCCGACAGCAGTTGGGTGCCCTTGGGCACGGTCACGGCGGGCCCGCCCGGATCGGTGGCGAAGGTGATGCTGCCGGTGGCCGGGATGGTGCCGTGGGTGATGTAGCCGACCTGCTCGGCCAGGGCCAGGACGGCGGCCCGGGTGGTGGCGGTGGCCAGCACCGACTCCCCCACCGCGCGGTCGATGTAGTAGTTGTTCAGTTCGGCCGCGTACGCCTTCAGCCGCACGAGCATCATGCCGGGGTCGCCTTCGCCGCGCGAGGTCCACTCGGGCATGACCTGTTCGGCCTGGCGCAGGAGCTCGGCGACGATGGCGTCGAAGTCGCGGGCGGTGTAGTCGAGGGAGACGTTCTGCTCAGCCACGCAGGTGCTCCTTGACGGTGCCGTCGCGGCCGATGGTCGCGGTGTGGACGTGGCGGGCGGCGGCCGGGTCGGAGTCGGAGGCGTCGGTGCGGCGGTAGGCGACGTCGAGCATGCCCTTGCCGGGCTCCTCGTGGTCGGTGACGATGACGCGGGTGATGACGGCGCCCGGCTCGTAGGCGGCGGCCTGGCGCTTGATGTCGGTGGTCAGCAGGGCGGTGACCACCTTGATGTCGGTCTCGAACAGCATGCGGGCGACTCCGACACCGAGGGTGGGCTGCATGACCCGCTCTCCGGGGTTGGTGCCGATGATGCCGATGATCCTCTGGCGGATCTGCCGGTCGACGTCGCGGTTGGAGGCGATGGCGCCGTTCTCGACCCGGAAGGGCAGGTCTATCGCGGAAGGCAGCGTGAGCGCCATTAAAGCCACCTCCCAATCATTTATGTCCGTCTAATCCGAATCTTTTTCAAGTGTATTCAGATCGGTCTTCTCATTTGCATTCACGAGTTTGTCCTCCAATTCATTCACGCGGTGGGCGAGCTGGCGGACCGCCTCCCACAGCACGCCGACCAGCGCCGATTGCGAGACTGCCGTGTCGCCGACCCGCGCGATGGCGGGCAGTTCTTCACGCATGGGGCCGAGCTGGTCGGCGCGGCCTGGGCCGTCTGCCCGGTAGCGGTAGAGGCGTGCGGGCGCGTTATTCACCGCCTGGACCGGGTCGAAATCCAGGGGCGCGATCTGGGTCTTAAGTTCGCGTGCCGAGCTCTTGATGAAGTCCTTGGCGTAGACGATGACGTAGCCGCCGCCGGACTTCATGGCGTGCACGTCGGAGTTCAGGGTGATCCCGGCCGCGGCGGGCCCGTCGACGGACAGGGCCGAGCCGCTGGTGCGGATGCGGCCGTGGCCCGGGTCGTAGGGGACGGTGTAGAGCGGGTTGCGCAGGTCTCCGGCGTCGAAGTGGATCCACACCTTGTCGCCCGGCTTGAGGGCCTTGTCCACGATGGTGGCGGGTGGCGCCCAGGTGGAGATCTTGTCGCCGAGCAGGTCGGGGACCTTGGCGGTGATGCGGCCCTTCTTGAGCGGGTCGGCGGTGGACACCACGATGCCCCAGGCGCTCACGGCGTTTTCCCTCACAGCACCACCTGCGCCATGGCGGCCGAGCGCCACTTGTTGCCCCCGCCCACGCAGCGGTCATCCACCCGGGGCATGCGCCGGTCGCGGGGGGCGAAGGCTGCCGGGGTGTTGCGAGCGACCTCGATGGTGGCCGAGAAGTCTTTGCGGCCCAGCCCGTTGTGCTCCAGCATCGACAGGTGCTGCTCGGCTGCGGTGATCAGCCACGGGCCGTGCAGGCGCCGTGCGATGGCCTTGCCGGAGAGCTGGAGTTGGTTGCCGGGCAGCAGCGCGGGATTGCCCATCAGGTCGACCTCGGCCAGCAGCCACTGCTCGTTCTTGACGGCGACGGAGCGGGCGGAGATCAGCAGGTCCTCCATGGATTCGATCATGGTGTGGCGGTGTTCGAGGTCGGGGCCGGGCAGGGAGGCCGGCGACTTGGTGTGGATCTCGCGGCCGGTGCGGTGGTCGACGCCGTGTACGCCGCGCAGGGCTTGCTGCCCGGCCTTGGGGATGAGCGAGCCGTCCAGGGCCTTGAAGGAGGCGATGCGGTCGGGCTGGCCGTGGGCCTTGTCCATGGCGGCCGGAAAGGGACGCAGCGCGCGGGCCATGGCCAGGCTGGAGGGGTCGATGAAGTAGAGGACGCCGTTTTCGACGTGCAGCCTGCGCCCGGCTTCGGCGGCCCGCTCGCGCAGCCAGTTCATGTCGGAGACGCCCTGCTGGAGCAGGTAGTCGTGGACCTTGGTGGTGCGGTGGACGACCGCCGACAGCCCGTTGTCCTGGGCGATCTTGAGGGCGATGCCGGAGTCGGTGGTCCGGCGCCATTCCTTGTAGCGCTGCTGGCCCAGGACCCAGCCGGTGCCGACGAAGCAGTGGCGGACGGTCACGATGGCCTGGTCGGGTCCGGGGTTGGGTTCGTCCTCGACGTCGTTGTGGTGGACGTAGCCGAACCAGGCGTTGAGCTCGGTCGGCTTGAACCCCCAGGTGACCTCGACCCGTGAGCCGTGCACCGGGAGCTGGATCTTGGACGGGTGGGGCACGGGGTAGGCCAGGCGGGCGAAGAGGAGGGTGTTGTCGCCGATGCGCTGGGTGAGCTTGAGGTCGAGCGGAGCGGGCTTGACGACCCGGTCGTTGATCTTGACTTCGTAGAAGAGCCGGTTAGACATTCGGGATCCTGATCACGAAGCCGGGCGACAGGTCGTGCCAGGCCAGGATCTCGGGGTTGGCGTCGGCGACCATCCACCACAGGCTGGCGTCGTTGTAGTAGCGGTAGGCGATGAGGTCGATCCGGTCGCCGTCCTTGATCTGGTGCAGGGTGAAGTTGAACGACCAGCTCTTGTTCGGGCGCAGGCTCTGGCTGCGCACCAGCGTGCCTCGCCAGGAGCGGGTCTCGGTCGGCTGGTCGGCGTAGCGGGAGGTCACATGGTCACCTTTCCGCCGCCGTCGAACAGGCCGCCGGGGTTGTTGCTGCCCCATTGGCCCGGGGCCAGGACGGTGGAGTCGGGGTCGGACGGGACGAGGTTGGGGTTGGGGCCGGAGCTGCGGCTGCTCTCGGGGCTGCCGGCGCTCATCGGGTCGACCAGCGGCATGAGCATCATTGAGATCGACATGGCGGTGCGGAAGGGGATCATCTTGTCGGAGAAGAGGGTGTAGCCGACCGACAGGCTGGTGATGGCTCCGGTGTAGACCATGCCGCCGTTGTGGCCGAAGTAGACGTCGGCGCGGCGGATCTTCATGATGCCGATCTCGCCGGGGGTGGCGATGTCGGCTTTGCTGGTCTCGACGGCTCCGGCGACCGCCAGGGCGGCCCGCACGTCGTTCCAGGTTCCTTCCTCATCGCCCTTCCACACCTCGTAGGTGCGGTCGAACAGCAGGGAGAAGGCGAGGGTCTGGCCGAGCTTTCCCTTGATCTGGTAGCCGTCGTCGTTGCCGGGGTCTTGGAACAGGACCTTGTCCCAGGAGGAGTTGACCGGGTTGATGGAGTAGGTGGTGGAAAACCCGGTCGGGTTGTAGAGGAAGTTGAGGGTGTTGGTGACCGCGGGGCCCTCGGCTGAGCCGAGGCTGGCCCAGTCGGAGGAGCGGATGAAGCCCTTTTCCGGGCCGTAGCGGCTGGCGCGGGATCCGTCGCCGCTGCCGTAGATGCGGGGGTCGAACGGCCGGTTGGATGTCATCACAGTCCCTTTGCGATCTTGCGGTACTGGCGGGTCTGCTCCAGTTCGGCGAGCATGCCGCGCACAGCCTCGCGGCCTGCCTGCTCGCCGCCCTGGCTGCCGGTGATGGTGAGCTGGATCGAGCCGGGGTCGAAGGTGATGTGGACCTCTCCGCCCTCGCCTCCGAGGCCCGCGGGTGCGTCGCCCGCCAGGCTGGCCCCGGCCTTGAGGTTCTCCTCGACCAGGGCGTCGCGGATGGTGCGGGCTTGCCCCGCCGGGATGATCATTTCGCCCTTGTGGACCGTCGCGACCTGGTCGTGGGGCAGCTCCCAGGCGCCCTTGGCGTACCAGTTGACCGCCACCGAGTGGGCCCAGGCACCTTCGGGGTCGCCGTAGCGGCCCTTGATGTACTTCAGGCCCCACTTGATCTGGGTGTCGGGGTTGTCACGCCAGTCGGCGCCCTCGGCGGCCATCTTGTCGCCGGGCAGCGACTGGGGGATGCCGTAGGCTCCCGATCCCTTGTTCTCGGCCCTGTGGTTCCAGCTCGATTCCTTCTGCCACAGGGCGAGCAGGGCGTTCCAGTCACGGCCATCGGCCCAGCCGTAGCCGGCGGCCAGGGGCTGGGCCTTGGCGATGTTCTGGCGGGCCAGGTCGCTGCCAGGGGTGACGGCGGGGATGGCGACCTTGTTCGGGTCGATGCCCTTGCTCTTGGTCGTGCGGTCGGTCTTGGTCTCGTTGTCGGGGTCGTCACTGCTGCCCGCGCCGGTCGGGTCGACGTCTTCGCTCGGTGTCCAGCCCTTGACCTCGGGGTCGACCTGGTCGCTTGCGTCGCTGCTGCCGGTGAACCCGCCGCTTGCGCCCATGGCGGCGAACATGCGCAGCATGTCGATCTCCTGGTCGAACAGGCCGAACGCGGGGCTGGCGGCGATGGTCGGCTGCGAGCCGGTGCCGTCCTGGGTGGTGTCGGTGTCACCGTCCTCGCTCCAGGACGGTTCGCCGGTCCCGTCGACCTCGCCGATGATGCGCCGGGCCTGCTCGAAGTTGTCCTTGTTGAGCGGGACGATGGAGACCTTCTTGCCCGAGGTCGGGGCGTGGATCATCTGGCCTTCGCCCAGGTAGAGCCCGACGTGGCCGGAGCCGCCGGTGTCGCGCACGACGATGTCGCCGGGCTGGATCTCATCCCACGGGACGTGCTTGCCTGCCTGCTCCTGGACCCCGGTGGTGCGGCCGGGGTCGATTCCGGCGCCCTGCCAGAAGCTGGCCTGGATGAAGCTGGAGCAGTCGAAGGCGCGGTTGAAGCTCTTGCCGAACCGGTTGGTGCCGGGGCCGGGACCGGACTTGCTGCCGGCGCCGTAGGCGTAGTCGACGTTGAGCCAGGACTTGGCGCGGGCGATGACGCTGTCGATGAGGGAGGCGTTGGTGGTACCGTCCAGCGGCTCCGTGCCGGTGGCGTCCTTGTTCTTCCCGGTGTCCTTGCCCTTGCCGGTGGTGGCCCTGGGGGCGGGGGTGATGCCGTCGGGGCTGGGCGTCGGCCCCGCCTGCCGGTCGGCCATGCCTTGGGTGTAGGGGTCGGGCCCGCCGGGGAAGGCCGCGGAGGTTCCGGCCCACCAGGAGGTGAGCTCCTTGACGACCGGCAGTTCCAGGATGTCGTTGAGGACCTCGCCGAACTCCTCCAGCAGGTCAGTGGTGTTGGACAGGGCGGCGGTGAACGATTCGTTCTGCTCGCCTTCGCGCGCCATGTCATCGGACTCGGCGGACTTGGCCTGGAGCAGGGTGTCTTGTTCGCGGTCGAGGTTGAACTTGTCCTTCAGCCAGGCGCGGGCGGCTTCGGCGTCCTCGCCGTCGCCCTGCACGTTCGCCCTGCGCAGCTTGTCGTCCAGTTCGTCGGTGCCAATGCCCTGCTCACGGGCCCGGGCGACGAGCTTCATGTACTCCAGGTTCTGCTCGGCGGCCTGCTCGCTGCCGGAGTAATAGACGAGCTGGTCCCAGCCGATCCCGCCGAGGGTGAAGCGGCGCGACAGTTGCTCGGCCGAGACGTTGCGGTTGCCGTAGAAGCCGCGCAGCAGCGAATCGGCGTTGGCGGCGTTGCCCTTGTAGACGCCCTTGGCGTCCAGGTTGGAGCCGAATCCGCCGAGCATGCGTTCCATCTGCATGGTCGGGTTGATCTGGCTAGCGACAAGCTGGGTGGCATCCAGCCCCGACATGGTCGGGGAGAGGAAGGTGGAGCCCTCGGTGGCCCGCTTGATGGCCTGGGACCGGGCGCCGGAGTCGTTGATCTCTCCGGTCAGCCGGTAGCGCAGCGACCAAGAAGCCTGGGCGTCGGCCTGGTTCTGGAAGGCCATGGTGGGCGTGCCGCCGTACGAGCCGAGCATGGCGCGCATGGTCGCCTCGTTGGCCGCGCTGTAGCCGGTGCCCAGCGGCATCTGCCGCTGGGCGTAGCGGGCGTACTGCTCCAGCGTCATGTGGGTGGCCTGCTCACCCTTGGCATAGGCCGTGACCGCGCTCTGGATGCCCCGGCCGATGTTCCAGGCGTTCTCGGCGCGGGTGAAGCCCTGCCCCCAAGGCGGGCGGTAGACGGGCGGGGCCATGGGCGGCTGGCCGCCGTTGTGGGAGCCTGCGCCGCCCTGCTGGCTGGCCTGCTGGCCGAGCTGCGCGGCGAGGTGGGCGGCGGCCGGGGTGGCGCGCTGGCCGGAGAAGGTGGGGTTGCCGCCCAGCCCGGATCCGCTGGCGCGGGCCTGGAGCGGGCCGGTCTGGTGGCCGCCGGGCTTGCTGACGCTGCCGTGCAGCGCCTTGATCGCCTTGGCCAGGCCGTCCAGGACGGTGGCGTATTTGGTGTGGGAGGTGACCAGCTTGTCCACGCCCCGGTCGAACCGGTCGACGGTGCGCTGGATGCCTGCCACCCCGAGCAGCGCTACCGCATTCGGGGACGTGGCCTTGGCGCTGCTGGGTTCCGCTGTGCTTGCCACATCTGTCTCCTCTCGATGCGCTCGGCTGCTCGGGCCAGGAAGTAGCGGCGTTCGGAGACGGTCAGGGCTCGCGCCTGGGCGAGTGTCCAGCCGTAGGTGAGGATGAGCGCCTCGTACGCCTCGAACAGGTGGGTGCGGTCACTACTCGCGAAACAGGGCCTCCACCGTGACGGCGAGCGTGCCGTCGTGGCCGCAGGCGGTGCAGTGGACGGGCACCTGGTCATAGCGCGGGCCGTAGCGGAGCTTGTCGAGCTCGGCGAGGATGCGCTGGCGGTCGGGCATGGACAGGGAGCGCACCGGGCCGGTCTCGCCGCGGACGGCCAGGTCGCTGTGGCCGGGACGGTGGATGGAGATGACCGAGCGCGACAGCAGCAGCGTGTTCTGCTCGGCAATGTTGAGCCGGTCGCTTCGGGTGGAGCTCAAGACGGTCTTCTGGTCGGCGCCGATCAGGGCGCGAGCCTTGACGTGGCCGCCCTTGCGCAGGGCGATGGTGTAGGTGTCGTCACTCGGGCCGGTGGCGGTCTTGACCGGGATCTCCTCCAGGCCGACGGTCAGGGCGAAGTCCTCGCGGCAGCCGGGGCAGCGGTAGCGGTCGTAGCGGATGCTGTCGCCGAAGGTGACGCGACGGATGCCGAGGATGAGCGCGTCTCGGTCGCCGATGGTGAGCCGGTCCAGCAGCAGCGGGGTGGCCTCCAGGCCCTCGACCTCGACGACGCCGCACTTGAGCAGCGCGTCGACCAGGCGCTCGCTGTGGCCGGTGGCCGCGGCGCGGGCCAGCTCTTCCTCGTGCTCGCCGGTCAGTTCGCGCACGCGGGCGGCGCGCAGTTCCCTGCCGTCCAGGATGGAGCGCGACGGCAGGGTGACCACGTCGTCGGCGGGGGCTGGCATGTCCACGTGGACGACGGTGGAGGCCAGCGCGTCGGCAATATCGGCAGCCGAGGTGCTCAGGTCGTCCAGGGGGTTCCGGTAGTCATTACTGGTCATGGTGCGTGTCTTTCTGCCGAAGCTGGAACGTTCCAGAGTGGGTTAGAACTTGACCTCGGAGGCGCCCGCGTCCTTGGCCAACTTCATCTCGAAGCCTTCGTGGGCGAGGGTGAGCTGCTGGATGATGATCGAGTTGGCGCCCGCGTCCAGGTCGCTGAAGGCGACGGAGGTGGGCCAGGCGTTGAGGACCTTGAACGCGGCCTTGACCTTGCCTTTCTCCCCCCAGGCGCCGGGGGTGGGGTGGTCCAGGACGTTGATGGTCAGGTCCATGCGGAAGTCGCCGAGCGTTCCGCCGCCACCGCCCTGCACGACGGTGAAGATCGTCTGCATCCAGTTGAGCATGTACGGCTCGCCGACGCACAGGCCGTTGGACAGGGTGATAGGCGAGAAGTCCGACTGGCCGGGCATCTTGCGGGTGGTGGTGTTCCAGCCGCCCTCGCGGTACGGGATGACCTCGGTGGTGATGTTCAGCCCGGACACGGACATGAACCCGGCGTTGGCGAAGCCGAGCTTGGAAGACTCGGATCCGATGTTGACGATGAACTTGAACGAGCGCAGGGGGTCCTGCTTGAGCCGCTCGGTGTCGGCCATAACAAAGCCTCCGAAAGGGGAAAGGGGGGAGCTCGGGGAGCGGAGGGATCAGAGGTTGTCTTCGGCCGAGTCGGTGCCGCCGTGGTGCTGGCCGAGCCGGATGATCACGAATTCCGCCGGGTAGCGCAGGGCGACGCCGATGTCGATGTTGAGCCGCCCGGCGTTGATCTGGGACTGCGGGTTGTTGTCCTGGTCGCAGCGCACGAAGAAGGCTTCGGACTCGCTCTGGCCTGCCAGCACGCCTGCCTTGAGCAGGCCGGACAGGTACTTGGTGAGGACCAGGCGCACCCGCTCCCACAGGTCGGGCCCGTTGGGCTCGAAGACGGCGAAGCGGCTGGTGTCGGCCAGCGTCTTGCGCAGCATGATCAGCGTCCTGCGGACCGGGACGTAGCGGTCGGGCAGTTCGCGCTTGAGCGTGCGGGCGCCCATGATGCAGTGGCCGTAGCCGGGGATCAGGCGCACGACGTTGATGTGGGCGTCAGCCAGCGTGTCCAGCTCGCCCTCGGTGAAGCGGGCCTCGGCTGCCACGACCGCGGCCAAGGTGGTGGGGATGCCGGCGGGGGCCTTGGCGACGTGCCGTTCGACGTCGGTCTTGGCCATCTGGCCGAGCATCGCGCCGCCTGGCGGGAGCAGCCGCACCGCGCCGTACAGGGTGGAGCTCGGGTCGCTGGTCATGATCCACGGGCCGTAGATGGCCGCGTAGGAGGAGGCGACCAGCGGGGTGGCTGCGTTGACCATGGACAGGTACCCGGCCATGACTTGGGCGGAGGTGGAACCCTCGGCGGCCCTGGGTCCGTCGATGACGACGAAGACCCGTCCGGTGGAGGCGGCCCAGTCGATGATCGGGTTGAGCACCGACACCTGGGAGACGCCGGGCAGGTTGAGGTCGAAGTTGATCGCCGGGACGTCCTGGAGGGACTTGGCGGCCTCGGCCAGGTCGTACGCCTGCACGCCCTCCGAGCCGCCGTTGAGGACGAGGGTCTGGGCCGGGACCACGTCGGTGGCCGGGTTGTACTGATACCCCTCGGTGTTGACCTTCTGGTTGGCCAGCCGGAGGTAGATGCTGCCGGAGTAGGGGCTGTTGACGATCGAGATGACGTAGCGGGAGTCGCCGGGGTCGCTGGACAGGTCGGTGAACCGCTCGGACTCGCGGCCGTCGTCGAGCACGATCAGGTCGAAGCGGCCCGACGGCGCTCCGGTGGGCACGATCTTGATGCTGGTGGCGTTGCCCCACACGCCCTCGGCCAGCGCAGTGACCTTGAAAGCGGGCTTGGGCCCCTGGTCCTGGGCCTTGGTGGAGTCCATCAGGGTGGCCGTGGCCGCAACGGCGTCCGCCCGGGTGGCCCTGGCGATGAAGCATGAGGTGCCGCCGTTGGCGAAGTAGAGGTAGACCGCGTACGGCAGCCAGCTCGTGGGGCCGGTGAACCCGCCGAACAGGTTGACGTACTGGGCCCAGGAGCGGACGCGGGTCGGCAGGGTCGGGCCCTTGGGCGCGATGCCGACGAACGCGGCCACCGCGCGGGAGGCTGATCCGTCGCCCAGGCCCGGGGGCGCGAGGTTTTCCTCGACATAGACCCCTGGCGTGAGGTAATTCGCCACTCATATCTCCTTGGTCAGCCGTTGTCCGGCCACGCGAAATCGTTGGAAACCTGGTCGACCTCAAGCGGCACGACCGACTGGGTGATGGACTCGACGCGCAGGTATTTGGTGAGTTCGCCGGGGAAGAATTCGGAGGCGACGCGCACCATGTACGAGGCGGAGAAGAGACGTTTTCCATTGGCGTCGACGAGCTCGGCGAATTCCGGGCCGCCCAGGACGTCCAGGCTCACCAGGACCCTGTTTTCGGGGATCTCCAGGAAGCCGCCCTGATGGGGAAGCCGGTCGCTCTTGGCCAGGCGCGCGGCCAGTTCCACCAGGTGCGCCTGACTGCGGGCCAGGACCTGGATCTGGTAGTCCAGGTCGTACGGGATGGGGTGGTCGTGGCTGTAGTAGTCCCAGGTCGCGCCTGTCGGGCGTTCGGGGACGTCTTCCAGGCGGTAGGGCAGGCGCATGAAGCCGTGGTGCTGGCGGCCTTCGGCACGGGTGATCGCCTGGCGGGTCAGCACGATGACCGGGTAGGTCATGTCGGCCGACTCGGGCTCGGGGGTGGAAAAGCGCGCCGGAACCTCCAGCCGCCCGCCCGCGGTGGGTACTGAAAGCGCAGACAGCTTGCGCTTCAGCGCAGTGTCCTCATTCAGAATCCACGGCATTCAGCCCGCCACCCATTACCCGTTAAATGGAAAACAATCGTCACCATTTAGGGTAAAAGTGCGGACTGAAGAAAAGTTAATGCCAGGCTTTACCTGTTACGCGCCGGACTGGGAGTTCCACCAATTCGAGAATTGCGGGTCGCCGTACAGGTCTTCTTTTTTCATTTGCACGGCGTCGATGCCGACGATGACGTCGCGGGTGCGGAGCTGACCGAGGACACGGATGCTGGTCACGCGGAAGACGCGGGTGTCGTAGACGAGCCGGTCGCGCAGGTAGCGCCCGTGTTCGATGTCGATGCGGGTGAACCCGGCGCGTTGCATCTGCGCGAACCCGGCCGACAGGTGCAGGCTGTCGGTCCAGGTCAGGCCCGCTTGCCGCTGCTCGGCGCTGCCCTCTTCGCGCACCACGCTGAGGGCGCGCAGCGGGAACGGCTCGGCGAACACGCGCCCGGCGCCAGTCGACTCGCCGTAGGTGTCGTGGAACTGCGACAGCTCGCGGGTGAAGCGGTAGTAGTCAACGTCCTGGCCGTAAATGCGCTGGAAGCCGTCCAGAGCGCCGTCGATCTCGCCGGATTCGTAGGCCGGGTCGAAGCGGCCCTTCTTGAAGTCCAGGCGGGCCATCATGCGCCGTACCCACCCCAGATGGGCGAGGGCAGGCCGGACTCGTCCTCGTGCGGGGCATCGATGGGCGGCAGCAGCCGGCGGGGTGGCTGGTAGTCGTCGTACTCCCGGCTGGCGAAGACGGGAACCAGGCGGCCGGTCAGGCGGGAGACGCGCCGCAGGGTGGAGACCTCGATGCGGTACAGGCCGATGTTGAGCTGCTTGCACAGCTTCTCGTAGCGCGCCTGCAACGACTCGATGTGGCCCATCAACTGCTGGTAGCGCTGGGCTCGCGACAGGTGCGTTCCCTCGGCAGTCCACACGTCCACATCGGAGGCGGCATCGGTGGCCATCGCCCACAGCGCCTCGATGGTGCCCAGGATCGCCAGCGGTTCTTCTTCCACCGCGGGGAGCGTGGCCAGGGTGAGCGGCGTCTCCTCGTAGTAGATGAACCCGTTGGCGTTCCTCTTGCGGACCGTGATCTCCCGCTCGTGGCAGTGCTGGCGTGCGGCGTCCTGCACAAACTCGGCGATCTCCGCATCGGTGAACAGGGTGTGCGCAGTGCCGGTCACCAGCAGGGATGATCCGGGCCTCAGCTCCTCGTGCAGATCCAGTGCCCCGGCCGCGCTGTCGAGGGTGTAGGCGCTGGCGGGCAGGTCGCTCACCTGGGAGCCGGTCACCAGCGACACGATCACGCCCGTGAGGTAGCGGTGGCCGATGTCGAAGGCGCTTCCGGGGGTGTCCAGGACGACACGGAACGGGTAGCCGGGATCGCCCAGGGCCTTGCGCACGCGCGACACCAGCACGCCGATCTCTGCCATGCACCTATCTTCCGATTCGGGGTGTTCAAACTGGTATCGGCTAGTTCGTACGGCTAAGATCCGCGATCAACGGGCGCACGAGAAAGAGACCACGTGGACAAGCGCTACGACCCTTACACCTATCCCTCCGGCGGCGACCCCGAAGACCTCGCCCGCTGGCAGACCCTCCACGACGCCGCCCGCAATCCGGAGTTCATCCCCGTCACCGACCCCGAGACCGGCGAGGTCCTGCGCCACGCTGACGGGACGCCGGTGATGTTCCCCAAGCCGCTCGAGCAGCGCATGGCGCCCTACATGGACGCCTCCCGGATCTGGCGGCTGCGCCTGGGCGCGGCCGGGGCCATCGGGGTGGTGCTCATCTTGCTGATGGTGGCCCTGCGCGATACCGGGGAGTGGATCGTCGAGCGCCTCCTGGCGCCCGCCTTCGGCGTCGCGCTGCTCGGCGGTGCGGCGTTCCTGATCATCCGGCACGGCTGGAGCATCGTCCGCTTCGTCTTCTACGACGTGTGGCGCCGACCGGACACCTGGCGCTGAGCTGCGGCACCGAGCCAAGACCCCCGAGCCGGCCATGGGCTCGGGGGTCTTGGCATCCCCGGGTAGCGACGCCGGGACCTAGGACTGCGACATGGTCAGCTTGCCGATGGCGATTTGCAGCGCCTGTCCGTTGACGGCCTGCTGGCTCACATCCAGCGCCCAGGTGTAGAGCACGTCGCCCGTGGTGCCCACCTGGGGGGTGACCAGCGCTGCGTGCGTCACCGGGGTCGACATGTCCGCCGAGACGGGGCCGAAGGTGACCACGCCCGCGTTGCTCGACTGGGAGGGCTTGGCCAGTGTCGCTGGGGTCCAGGTGATCTGCTGGCGCGAGTAGCCTGCGGTCGTCACCTCCGGCAGTGAGGACAGGCCCGCGTTGTCCAGCGGCGCGGAGGTCAGCAGGGCCAGGTAGACGTTGCGCGCGGCCGTGTAGCCGAGTGCCCGTCCGGTGATGTAGTCGAGCTGGAGTTGCGCGCCGAGCGCCGTGGGTCCGCCGGGCATCAGCTCACCGCCACGAAACGCTGCTCGAACTCAGTGACGCCCACCGCGATGGTCTGCACCGAGTCATCGGCCCTGGTGTAGTCGGCCAGGACGGTGTCCTCCTCCGACAGGCCGATGCCGGGCGTGCCTGGGGGGTAGATGCCCGTCACCACCACTTCGGCGCCAGCCGGGAGCGAGCCCGGTCCGACCCCGAAGTCGTCGACCAGCCGGTAGGGCTTGCCGACCTCGGCGATCAGTTGAGCCACGTGTAGCCCTTCTCCTCCAGGTGGGCTGCCACGTGGGCCGGGACGGTGTAGGTCTTTCCGCGTAGGAAGGTGTAGCTGGTGCCGACACCAACGCAGATGTCCTCCAGGTCCTCCAGGACCCGGATCTTGCGCGTGGGCACGTCGACCTCGACCGCATCGGCCACGACGATCTCCTCGTCGTCGACCTCCTGAGGGATCCCGGTCAGGGTGGTGATTTCACCGGCCCGGGCCTTGAGCTCCTCGGCGCGTTCCTCGGCCAGTTCGGCAGCCTTGCGGCCGGTCAGATCGGTGGGTGACTTGCGACTTACAGCCACGATGAAATAGCTCCGATTGCATTGGGGGATGACGACACCCAGATCGCTCGGACGCCAAGCGAGGGACGCCCGAGCGGTCCGGCATTAGTTGGTGCGAAGCTCGATGACGGCTTCCTTGGTGATCAGGCCGAGGCCCCAGATCGAGTACCACGCGATGGAGTGCTCGCGGCCGTGGTCGAGCACGCCGCCGTCGCGGAGCTCGACGGGCAGGCTGATCGCATGGCCGAATGCGTTGTCCCCGATGATCGTCGAGGAGTAGGTCTGGGCGGTGTCCGCGCCGACCGTCAGCGCCCGGTTCTTGACCTGGGTGGTCTCGATGAAGACGACGTCGTCGATGCGGCCGATCTCGCCGAGCGCGAAGTTGCCCGGGGAGGCGTACTTCGTCATCTCGATCCAGCTCGGGTCATCCCGGAGCTTGCGGGACTGGTGCGGGTGAACGAACGCGACGTAGGTCTCGCCCAGGCGCGGCACATTGGCAGTGGCGAGCTTCTCGACGGCGTCCTTCACCAGGGCGGTCGTGAAGTGGTAGCCGCCCTTGGCCAGCAGGTCCGGGTTGGCCGCGGCGGAGCCGAGGTCGTACGGGGAGATGCTCGTGGCCGGAGCGGACGGCGCCGAGAGCTTGTTGTAGCCCAGCAGCAGGTTCGGCGTCTGGAGCAGGGTGTCGCGGGCCTGGGAGTCGAGGTAGAGGGCCATGTTGCGGCCCAGCAGCCGCGATGCCGAGGCCATCACGTCGTCGAAGCTGGCGTTGAGCAGGAGCTCGGATACGGCCACGGCCATGCCGTGCTCGGCCACGGTGATGCTGTACTGGGAGGCCGACAGCGCGTAGGTCTCCATGCGGACGCCTTCAGTGAGCTGCTTGGCATCCGGGAGCTGGTTGTAGCGCATGAAGTTGATCGTCAAACCGGGCGTGACGCCGAGCTCAGTCTTCTTGATCGCGAACTGCTCATACCGGAGGATCGGCATGGCCGCGAAGAGGATCTCCTTCGACCAGACGCCCTGGATGGCCGGGGACAGGCCGCTACCGGACTGGTAGTACGCCCCGGGCGTGGCGACGGTGCCGTTACCGCCAGCAACGGTGGCGAGGTTGGGGGTACCGGTGATTGCAGAGGGCACTTGCTAGGTTTCCTTAACCGAAGAGGCCGTGAGAGGCGTTGGGGGCTGCCGCGCGGCCGATCAAGGCGGGCCGGAGCTTGGCGTATTCGGACATCGGCATGGCCCTGAGCTCTTCGGGTGTGATCGTCTTGGTTACGGAGTCCATGTCCAGGGGGCCGGTAGCGGCGTAGCCCGCCGGGGATACGCCGCGCGGAGCAGGCGGGGGCGCCACGGCCGAGGTGGCGGCCTGCATGTTGGCAACGATGCTGTTGGTCTTGTCCCGCAGCAGGGTGATGCTGGCTTCGACCTCATCCGGGGTGTTGCCGGAGATCAGGTCGACGAGTTCGGGGGCGATGGTGCCGGCCTCGCTCTCCTCGCGGACGCGGCGCTGTACGAAGCCCTGGAGCTCGGCGAACTGGCGGTCCTTCTCCAGGGCCGCTCGTTCGGTTTCCCGCTCGCGCTCGATCTGCGCGAAGCGGTCGTTCCACTCCTGCTCCTTGGTCTGGAGGAGCTGCCGTACGGACATCTCCTCCTCGCGCGCCTTGCGTTCGGCGTCCTCCCGCTCGGCCTGGAGCTGGGTGGCCTGCTCGGCTGCGGCCTTGCGCTCGGCGAGGACGTCTTCGAGCTGGGCCTGGAGCGTGGACAGCTTCTCGTCCTGCTTGGAGATGCGGCCGTACAGCTTGGCCTTCTCCTGCTCGCGGGCCTTTTCGATGTCGGCGGCGGTGAAGTGGTCACCGCTCGCGGGCGTCGGGGCCGCGGTAGCGGGTGCAGCCGTCGTCGGGTCAATCTCGGGCACTAACTCGTCTCCTAGGCGTCATCTGCGTCCGGATTTCGGCGCTGCGGCAATTTGGTGCCGTACGCCTGTGTCACCAGTTCGTTGATGAGGTTGTTTTCCTGAGAGCCGATGAGCCCGGCGAGTTCTTTATTCACCGGTGGCATCGGCACAGGGCCCGCGGATTCCGAATTAGTGCTGCCTTGTAGCGGGGTTGCATTTTCCTGAGGTGAACCATCGGGATTCATCCCAGTCATTTGAACGATAGCAGAGGCAATATGCGCGTTTAGCATGTCGAGCGCGCCCTGCTCCTTGGCGTCGAGCACCAGTTCCTCGAAAATCTCCTGGATTTTCTCGTCGGGGAATTCGACGCCCAAGTCCTTAAGCGCTCCGCGCTTGCTTTCCAAGCCGAGCGCCATCTTGGTCTGAATCTCATTGAGCTTGATCAATGCGTCGACAGGCAGCGGGGGCGGCCAGTCGACGGTCGTGCGGTACACCAGGGGGTCTGCCGGGTCGATGATGTACGGCTGGTCGTCCTGGATGATGCCGTCGGTGGCCGGGTCGTAGAAGCGCGTTTCCGGCTCGAAGACGAAAAGCGTCCGCAACACGAGTTCGTTGATCCGCCGCAGCCCTGCGGTGTAGTTGACCTTCTTGGCGTTGTAGCGGTTCATCATCGGCTGGTACTGAATGGCCAGGGCCACGCCGGAGGTGTTGGAGATCGGCTGGATTTGGCCGAGGGCCGTCTCGGGGACACCGGTCATTTCGTGCATGGTGCGCTTCAGGAGTTCCAGGAACTCCATGGGGCCCGCCAAGTTGACGCCGTTTTCGAGGTTGAAGACGCTCGCGTCCTTGGGGAGGCCGCCCCAGACTTTCTTGGCGCCCTTTTCGAGGTTGGATGCCTTGGCCCCGGTGATGATCGTGACCGGCTCGGCGTGGTAGGCGATGATGTCCGCGACCTGGGTGGCGACCTCGTTGTAGGTCCTGTTCAGCGGGACAACGTCCTGGCAGTCGGCCAGGCCCCAGGGCGAGCCGGAGACGTCGACGTTGGGCACGTGGACGATCGGGATGCAGCCGAGCGGGTTGGCGCGACTGTCGATCAAGTCGTCGTTGACGTATTCCTCGATGCGGTCGGCGGTGACGATCTCGGTGTACGTCATGACCTGGCGGGTGCCCTCTTGCGAGGTCGTCCAGAACTTGTACTTGATCTTGCAGCGGATCATGCGCTCCCGGTCGTGGGGATGCCACTCGGGGAACACGAACGAGGAGTTCAGGGGAAGGATCCGGACGCGGCCGGGGTGCGTGTTGCCGGCCGGGTCGACATAGGCGGGGTCGTAGGCCACCTTGACGAAGCAGTCGCCGGACACGCCGCCTTGCTGCGCCATCTCGCGCAGGACCTTGGGCTTGTCGTTGTCGGTCTCCCAGACTCGGTTCAGCAGGGCCGGGACGATGTGGGCGTACTGCTTGGCCGAGGAGAAGGTGACGCCGCGGGAGAAGGTGAAGTTCGCGATGAAGTCGGTCAGGGCCCGCACGTAGTTCGAGGTGTGCTGGGTCTCCCCTGCCTCGCGCCGGTACGCGTGGTGATGGCCCAGATAGAAGGCCCAGTTGAGGGCGTACCGGTTCAGCCGAGGGCCGTGGACTTCAAATTCTTCGTCGGCCAACTCGACAAGGCCGAGCGGCGAGATGGAGATGGCAAGGTCTGAGCCCGCGGCGCGTTGTGCTGGTGGGTAGAACGCAATAGCCGACACGGACTCGCGAGACCTCTAACATCTCCAGCGCAAAGAAAAGCGCGCCCAACATTTCGCTTTTCAGCGTATGAAGGGCGCACTTTCGCTTTGTAATGCGGAGTTGCTATATGCGACGCGGGCGCATCAGTCGTTCACCGCGGCGCCGTTGCGGCGCGTGTAGTGGCCGCCGTAGCGGGTCACCTGCTCGTATTCGATGTGGCCGTGGTCTCCGTAGGAGCCGTGCGCGAATTCGCCGAGAAAGGTGGGTGCCTCGATCCAGGAGCTGGAGCCGACGTGGGCGCGCTGCTTCAGGGTCTCGGCCGGCGCCTTCACGTAGACGTTGCGGTTGTGGTTCGGGCGGCCCGGGGCTGTGACGTAGCCCTGCATGATGCCGACCTGGAAGTCGTTGGGGACGTCGGTGTCAGTTGCCACGCCCTCCTCGAAGCGGAGGGGGCCGCGCCGGACACCGTTGACTCCCGCCTTGCGCTCGTAGACCGGGGTGATGCGCTCCGGGTACTGCGGGGACGGCGCGAGAGGGGAGGTCTCGATGGGATCTGCCATGTGGGAAATGCTCGCTTCCATGGAAATTAGCGACATTCCCAGAGTAGGAAGAATGGCTGGCCAGTTTGTAATTCAGCGGCGAAAGAACGGGTTGTTGCCGACCTCGATCTCGGGCATTTGGTTGTCGTCGGAGGCCAGGATGCAGGCCATCGCCAGGGAGTCGGGGTAGTCGTCGTGGGCGTCGGCTTCATTGGGTGCCTCGGCGAGCATGTACGGGCCGGTGTAGACGAGTTGGAGGTCTTCCATCTGCTGCGCGAAGCGGCGGTAGGTGCGCAACCGGCGGGTCTTGGCGTGCGCTGGCCAGGCGATCCGGTGCCTGTCGAGGAGCTGGGACAGGTGCTTCCAGCGCTTGGACTGGTCGGGCCGCTGGCTGCCGAGCGGGACGACCTCCACGCCTGGCATCAGGACCTGGAGGCGCTGGGCGACCGCATCGCCGACGCCCCCGCTGTCCACGCCCACCTTGTAGACGTAGTAGTGGCTCATCCAATCCACCAGCCGGAAGTATTGTTCCTCCCAGTTCATGCCGGACAGGTCGAGCCAGTTCAAGATCCGGTGGTTGTAGAAGCCGAACTCGTCCGGGTTGGCCCAGTCGACCCACACGGCCGTGGCGATGGTGGAGTCCTGCTTTCGGGCTGGGTCGATGCCCACCAGGATCGGGCTGCGGTACCAGTCCTTCACGATCTCCATGCTCTTGTCGCCGAGGCTGGAGATGACCTCGGCCGTGGTGAACATGCCCTGCGCCAGCAGCCACATCAACCTGTACGACAACTTGAACTCGTCGCTGTCCTCGCCGATTCTCAGCAGTTCCTTCTTCACGAACCGGCCATAGTGCGGATTGGCCTTCGCGGCGGCCTTCCAGTCGGCCTCGAAGTGATTCTGGCGAGAGCCTCGCTTGGTGGCCTGGCGCTTGTTGAGCTGGATCGTGCGGTAGAAGACACCCTTCTCGTAGGAAGGCGTTCCGGTGAAGACCATGGTGGCGTTGGTGCTCGCGCCCATCGGGCCAATGCTCTTGTTGACGACTCTCTCGTCAGCGCCCTGGCACTCGTCGATCAGGATGACGTGGTAGGTGCGGCCCTCAATGATCGCGCGAGGGTGGCAGGTCTGCTTGCGCACGAGGGAGCCGGAGCGCAGGGTCAGCGTGCGGCCCTTGGCCCGGACGGAGTCGTCGATGTCCGGGTCGGTCATGAGTTCCATGGCGCGGTCGCTGGTCAGGCGGGAGACGATGCGGGCGTACAGGTTGTCCGCCTGATCATCCACCGGAGCGAAGGCGCCGACCCAGACACCCTCCCGAAATTTGCCCATGAGCTCGGGGAAGATCCTGGACAGCACTGGGAAGAGGATCATCACGGCCGCAATGACGTTGGCCACGGTCTCGCTTTTCCCGCTTTGCCGGGAGAAGAGCGCGGTCAAGGTGGCGCCGTCACCGATGACGAGGGACTCGACGAATCGGCGGGCGAAAGGCTTCTGGTATTCGTAGAGCGGATGCCCGCTTAGCTCGTCGACCACGACCATGGTCTTGTCGACAATGAGGTCGACGTTCGCCTGCGAGATTTCGTCCAGCCGAACTTCGGTGTCCTCGCGCGCCTGGCGCTCGGTTTCCGTCTCATCCAGCAGTTCGTAGTCGAGCAGGTCATCATCGGCCGTCAATGTCACAATTCATACCCTCATTAGTCCTATTTCGAGGGTAAGAAAAAAGGCCCGCCACTTTGTAATGTGGCGGGCCGCGATTGGACTGGCCGGCTAGTCCTTCGCGCGCTTGGTCTGTGCGATGGAGCCTCGCTTCACGAGGATGTCGTTGACGGCTTGGCGTGTCAGCCCGAATGGCTCGCCGCATTCGGACGGCGGCAGGCCGACTACGTCGTACATGTAGGTGATCGCCGAGTCGCGGTCTTCCCTGCTGTAGATCCACGTCGGATCCTCCATGCACCAGATCGAGCAGTACACCCTGCGGTTGGCGTCGGCGTAGCCGATGAACCCCTGGCACGACCGGCATCGGATCTCGATGATGTCCTTCTTCTCACTGGCCATCGGTGACGTCCGGGGTAGTCAGCTCGAAGGTGTCCCTGATCTCCTGAAGCGCCTGGATGGTCTGCTCTAGGAGGGCGGGCGGGATGTTGATCCCGTGCCCGGCCCGCCAGAAGGTCTCCCCCGCATCGTCGACCATCTGGACCCACTCGCGGATCTCGACCCGCTCGCCCGCTCGCGGGTGCGTGCGGAGTGCAATCCTCAGTCGCTTGTCTGTGTACTGGCTGAGCGGCACGTCGAGCTGGACTTGCCTTACAGAATCCTCGGTCACTTCAGTTCCTTCGGTACGGGTTGGCGACCAGGACTGTACCAGAAAGCCGAAGTGCGAGTCGAGCTTTACGAGAATACAGGTTCGCTATCCCAGGGAGGCCGAAGGCCCCGGGAGCGGCTCCCCGAGACCTTCGACTCACCCTATGCGCTCAGCTTTGCGCCGAGCAGTTCCAGGCACCCATCGGCGTCTTTGGTCCACAACTCCAGCGCCTCACGTTTGGCCGCAGTCCAGGAGCGCTCACTGGGGGATCCGTACGTGGCCTTGAGCCACGGTCCGGTCATACCCTCTAGATCGTCCTCGGGATCCTTCAATCGGCGCTCGGCGATCTCCCTCAGGCACAGCATCACCGTTCGGCGAGGGAGGTCCCACAGGTTCGCCGGGACTGGCCGGATGATCGGTTCCTCAGACTCCGGAAGAGCCGGAACCTGGGGCGGAAGGTCCGGAAGGTGAGCTTCTTCCGATGCTTCCGGCTCCGGAAGCGGCGTGCTCCTGTCGGTCGGAAGCGCGGAAGTCGCCGCTTCGTCGGAAGCAGACGCATGGGGGTTGGGCTTCCGGCTCACGAGAAGGCTTCCGACCTTCATGGCAGCTACGAAGGCGATGCTCGGAACCGCGCTGAGATACCAGACGAGGGCTTCCGTCTGCTCGGCGTACCCGTTGTGGATTCGGTTCCAGATGACGTTGAGGCTGTAGCTCACGAGGGTCGCCAGGACGGAGAACCAGAACGCTTTGTTCCGCGTCTTGCGGTCCTGGGCGACGCTCCAGACCACGAGGGTGACGGCTTCCAGAAGGATGACGCCGCCCGGGAGTAGGTACGCCTGGGTGCCGCCCATGCCGTTCCACCCGACGGAGGCTGCCAGTTGGCTCTGGTCGCCGAGGGACAGCCCGGCCACGCAGAGGGCGGCCAGCATCGTGCCCGCCTGGATAGTCCGGGTGACCTTGGTCGAGGTCAGACCACTATCGTTGTTTGAGGACATTGGGAGTCTCCAGCTCTCTCTGTTCCCAGAGGCCCTGACTGCGTGGCTGCGCCGTCGGGGCCTCGTTGTGTTGTGGGACAGATGAGATCACACGAGCTGCATTTTTGGCGAATGGCTCCCTCGCATCGCTATTGACCGCCAAACACCCTTACGCACCCCGGTATCAGGCGATATTCTGGCCCTCTACCAGAATTTCTACCCAAGACGATCGCCATATCGCTGGATGATCAAGGAATGCCCTGGTAGAAGCATGAACCTCAAGGGCTTTCTTAGGCGCTCGGGAGAAGACGAGCAAGCAAACGCATCATCAAGCGTGTCTTACCGACCACTGCATACCAATTCAGACACCTATCCGGCCCAACACCCCAAAGACCCCCAATGTCCCAACTCAGGCCGACCGGCACCCGCTAGGAGAAGTCATCCTCTATCTCCACGCCCTCCTGCTCCAGCGCCTCCCTGATCACCCGGAACGCCAGCCCACCCGAGTACCCCTTGCGCGCCAGCATCCCCGCGAGCCGCCGGGTACGGACCTGAGGGTCGAGCCCCCGGGTGGAGGACAGCTTGCGATCCACCAGCCGGCGGGCGGTCTCCGCCTCCTGGTCGGAGTCAAGGCGTTCGACCGCGTCCTTGACCGTGTCGTTGTCGACACCACGATGGCGAAGCTCCGCGGCCAGAGCACGCCGAGCCAGGCCGCGGCCATGGTGCCGGGAGTCGACCCAAGCCTCCGCGAACGCCTCGTCGTTGATCAGCCCGAGCTCGGTGAACCGGTCGAGCACGGCATCGGCCGCCTCCTTCGGTATCTCCCGCTTGCGCAGGGCCTCGGCCAGCTGGGCCCGCGTCTTGGGCGCCAGCGTGAGCATCCGCAGGCAGACGGCCCGCGCCACCGCCTCGGGATTGGCCGGTGGCCCGGCGGCGGCGCCACTGCCCTCGTCCGGCCCGTCCGGCAGCCACCCGCCGCCCGAGCCGTCCTCCGATCGTCGCCGGCCACCACGTCCGGAGCCTCTGGAGCCCTTGGCCCCCCGCCCGGACCGGCCGCCACGCCGCGATCCCCGCTTCCCCCCTCGCTCAGACTCCCCCGCGGGCTCGGCGAAGAGCCCCCGGTCTTGCCCCGCCTCGGGCCCCGGCGTCTCGGCCGGTACGTCAGGAGTCCCCCAGCTGGTCCAGGGAGCCGGGCCGCCGGGAGGTTCGTCGAAGGCCCCGGGCTCCGGCCCGGCGGGCGGGGGCTTCCGGGTGGCGCGTACCTCGTCCAGCGAGGCCGGCCAGCCGTCCGCGGGCTTGCCGCGACGGGCGGAGCCCTTGCCGCGGCCCCGCGCGGGACCGTCCGGCCAGGCGCCCCAGTCGTTGGGGTGAGGCGCCCGCGCCGGGTCGTCGTCGCTCACGTGCCGACCGATCAGACGTCACCGGGCTTCGGCGCGGCCGCGGCCTTGGCGCGGCCCGTGGGCGCGGCGGGCGCCGTGGCCGGCGCGGCGGCGGCCGGCGGAGCGGCGGCCTCGGCCGGGGCGTCCAGGCGCGGGCCGACGCCCAGCTTGTCCTTGATCTTCTTCTCGAGCTCGTTGGCCATGTCGGGGTGGTTCTTCAGGAAGTTGCGCGCGTTTTCCTTGCCCTGGCCAAGCTGCTCACCCTCGTAGGTGTACCAGGCGCCGGACTTGCGGACGAAGCCGTTCTCCACACCCATGTCGATCAGGCCGCCCTCGCGCGAGACGCCCACGCCGTACAGGATGTCGAAGTCGGCCACGCGGAACGGCGGGGCCATCTTGTTCTTCACGACCTTGACCCGGGTACGGTTGCCGACCGCCTCCGTGCCGTCCTTCAGGGTCTCGATGCGGCGGATGTCGAGGCGGACCGAGGCGTAGAACTTCAGCGCCTTGCCGCCGGTCGTGGTCTCGGGCGAGCCGAACATGACGCCGATCTTCTCGCGCAGCTGGTTGATGAAGATGGCGGTGGTGCCGGTGTTGCTGAGGGCGCCGGCGACCTTGCGCAGCGCCTGGGACATCAGGCGGGCCTGCAGGCCCACGTGGCTGTCGCCCATCTCGCCCTCGATCTCCGCCTTGGGCACCAGGGCGGCGACCGAGTCGATGACGATGATGTCGACGGCGCCCGACCTGATCAGCATGTCGGCGATCTCGAGCGCCTGCTCGCCGGTGTCGGGCTGGGAGACCAGGAGGGCGTCGGTGTCGACGCCGAGCTTCTTGGCGTACTCGGGGTCGAGTGCGTGCTCGGCGTCGATGAAGGCGGCGATGCCGCCCGCGCGCTGGGCGTTGGCCACGGCGTGCAGGGCCACCGTCGTCTTACCCGAGGACTCCGGCCCGTAGACCTCGACGATCCTGCCTCGGGGGAGCCCGCCGATGCCGAGTGCCACGTCGAGCGCGATCGACCCCGTCGGGATCACCTCGATCGGCGCGCGGGCGTCGTCACCGAGGCGCATGACGGAGCCCTTGCCGAACTGCCGCTCGATTTGCGCGAGGGCAGTCTCAAGGGCCTTCTCGCGGTCGTTGATAGCCATGGGAACTCCCCTGAAGGGTCGTGGTCGGTCGGTCGAGTGAAAGCTACGGGCTGCCACCGACAATTTCCCGCCGTCGCCACGAAGTCGCGGTCCGGCGTGTTTCATAGTAGCCGAACGGCTGTTCGATCAACTCCGGAACACGCTACAACGAACCACGTCGCCAAGGACCGGTGATGGCGAAGGTGATCCCCGGCGTCTGGATGTTGGCGAAAAGCCACTTCCCGCTGGGGTCGAAGACCGATCCGCACCACTCCGAGCCCCGGTAGTCCCCGGCCGGGACGCTCTTGCCGGGCACGCCGCCCTCCGGGATCACCACCGCGTTCTCCGCGAACGGGAAGATCTCGCCGTCCGTGGTGAGCCCGTGCAGGAACTCCGCGCCGCTCCCGTCCTCGCACAGCACGATCCCGCCGCGGGGGCTCACGCAGATGTTGTCCGGGTTGTTCAGAACCGAGGCGTTCGGCGAGGCGAACAGCACGCGCATCTTGTCGCGCCGCAGGTCGTACTCGAACACCTGCCCCTGGCCGGCGGGACCGCCGCTGGTGCTGACGATGTAGATCTTGCGTCGGTGGTACCAGGCGCCTTCGAGCCTGCGGAAGGAGGCGCCGCCCTTGGCGATCCCCTGCTCCACCACGGAGGTCTCGCCGGGCCCCGGGTCCGGCTCGTCGATGCCGACCCACCCGATCTCCGGATAGACCGTCCCCGTCCCGTCGGCGTAGGTCGTGTAGGGGCCGTCGCCGATGGTCAGCATCTCCAGTTTGCCGCCCTTGCCCAGCTTGCCGCGCACGCGCGGGCGGAAGCGGTAGAGCCCGCTGGGAGTGGCGTCCTCCGTCTCGTACACGTACCCGGTCGCGGGGTCCACCGCGACGGCTTCGTGCGAGAAACGCCCCATCGCCTTGTACGGCACCGCGTCCGACACCCCGTCATGCGGCACCTCGAAGATGTACCCGTGCCGCACCTCCCCGTTGACCAGGGTGGTCTCCTCGCACGACAGCCAGCTCCCCCACGGAGTGGGTCCGCCGGCGCAGTTGCGCACGGTTCCCGACAGCGAGGCCCACGACGCCAGGAAGGCGCCCCTGCGGGTGTCGAAGGCGAGGTTGGTGGTGCCGCCGCCGGCCTGGGGGTCGTAGTTGGGGGAGAGATAGGCGCCGGTCAGGTCGCCGACCTCGTGGTTGCGGACCAGGATGGTGGCGTGGGCACCGCCGTACCGGAAACCCCATCGCGGGCGGAAGGCGGCCATTCCGTCGTGCAGGGCGGGGGTGGGGCGGCCGTCGGTCATGCGGTCGCCGGTCCAGCCGTGGGAGACGTAGGAGAAGCCTTCCGGCAGTTTGAGCAGTTCGAGACCGGTTGTACGGTCGCGTACGGGACGGAGCGGCCCGTAGTCGACGCTGAACGGATGTTTCACCATCGTCGTGGCGTCGGCCGTGCGCGCCGAGAGCGCGGCGAGCGGCCCACTGGCGGCCGCGCCGATCGCTGTGGTGCGTAAGAAGCGGCGCCTGTCGATGCTTGTCATGGTTGCACCCTCCTCGCCGCCAGTGTCCGTCCGGCGACGCGAGGGTGTCATGTGCCTGAACCGACAGGACATTCCCGGGCATTGCGCCAGCCCTGTTGCCATGCCCCGTGAGCTGGGGAGATCCTGAGGAGAACGGTCGAAGGGCGGCGACGTGGCGAGCACGTACACCGGGGAACGGCGCACCCATCTGGAGGCTCTGGCCGAGCTGCTGCCCGCGCACGGGCTGGTGGGTCGCATGGTCGGCGGCGACGATCCGGTCCTGTGGGCCTGGCATCCGCGCAGCGGCAAACAGACCATCATCTTCGCCACGCCCGCGCACCGGGGCTGGATGTTCCTGTGGTCGCCCGGCGGGCAGGGCAGCGCCGACGATCTGGATCAGACCGCCAGGTCGCTCAGGGACACACTGTCAGTGGAGCTTGGGTGAGACGCTCTCGACCTGGCAGACCGCCCGCCAGACGGACTTGACGCTCTCGCCGTCGGCGAGCGCCTGCACGACCGTGCGGCCGCCGAGCGGGGCCAGCACGTAGTCGTGGGCCCATGAGTCGGCGTACACGTCACCGAAGTGCACGCGCATCCTTCTCCAGAATTCGGTCAGGCGCATGCACCAAGTATCGACGAGCTGAGGCATGGGTAAGACACCCGCATGCCAAAGGCCTCCAAGTCTTCATCCCCCAGACCCCCCACATCCCCCAGGAAGCGGGCTCTTCGCGCTAGGCGTCGCCATCTGCTCGTCTTACTTCGCTCCGCCGTACAGCAGGAGAAAGCGGATCGATCCGAGCGGCACGCCGGAATTCGGAGCGAACCCCGCACGGGCCGGCCGCGCACCCGGCGGGCGTCGCGGCGCTGACCGTCACATCACCCGGGAGCCGTACATCTCACCGAGATGGTCGGCGAGCAGCTCCAGCCTGGCGCCGTCGGGGTCTTTGAAATAGATGGAGGCGCCGCTCTCGATCTGGTGCGGCACGCCGGCCATCTCCAGCTTCCCGCGCAGCCGGTCCCACGTCGCGGGGTCGACGGAGATCGCGATGTGGTGCAGACCGCCGAGCACTTCCTGGTACGGTCCGAGGTCGAGGCCGGGGAAGTCGAAGAAGGCCAGCAGGTTCCCGTTGCCGATGTCGAAGAAGAAGTGGTTCGAGCCGCGGTAGTCGCGGTTCTCGAAGATCTCCGTGAGCGGGAACTCCAGAAGCTCCTGGTAGAAGCGGATCGTTCGCTCCACGTCCGAGGAGATGAGCGCGAAGTGGTGCAGGCCGCGGGCACTGCTGGACGGCCGGTGCGGTAAGAGGTACTTCTCCCTCAGCCGGTCCCGTTGCGCGTCGATGGCCGCGTGGTCGGTGGTCACAGTCGGTGTATGTCCGTTCGGACGTCACTCAACCACCCCGGGCGGCGGCAATGCGTTTTCTGTCGGTGCGGCGAGGCATCATGTGCACGTGAGCTCGCTTGCCCATTTCAGCCCGCTGACCAGCCAATGGTTCACCGGCGCCTTCGTCGCGCCCACCGCCGCCCAGGAGGGGGCGTGGGCGTCCATCGCCCGCGGCGACAACACGCTCGTCGTGGCGCCCACCGGGTCGGGCAAGACGCTCGCCGCCTTCCTGTGGTCGCTCGACCGCCTGGCCACGCGCGCGCGGGAGGCCAAGGGCACCAAGGTGCTCTACGTCTCGCCGCTCAAGGCGCTGGCCGTCGACGTCGAGCGCAACCTGCGCGCGCCGCTGGCGGGCATGAAACAGACGGCGCGGCGGCTGGGCCTGCCGGTGCCGGAGATCTCCGTGTCGATCAGGTCGGGCGACACGCCCGCCGACGAGCGGCGCAGGTTCGCCGGCAAGCCCTCCGACATCCTCATCACCACGCCGGAGTCGCTGTTCCTGCTGCTGACCAGCCAGGCGCGCGAGGTGCTGCGCGGCGTCGAGACGGTGATCGTCGACGAGGTGCACGCGGTGGCGGCGACCAAGCGCGGCGCGCACCTGGCGCTCAGCCTCGAACGCCTCGACGCCCTGCTGGAGCGGCCCGCCCAGCGCATCGGGCTGTCGGCGACCGTGCGGCCGGTGAGCGAGGTGGCCGCGTTCCTGGGCGGCGCCCGCCCGGCCGCGGTGGTCCAGCCGCCGTCCGACAAGCGGATCGAGGTCGAGGTCGTCGTCCCCGTCGAGGACATGACGGAGATGGAGGCGCGCCCCGGCGAGCCGCAGGACGACTTCGCCGAGCCGGTCAACCGCTCGATCTGGCCGCATGTCGAGGACAAGCTGTTCGACCTGATCGAGGCCCACAGTTCCACGATCGTCTTCGCCAACTCGCGGCGGCTGGCCGAGCGCCTGTGCACCCGCCTCAACGAGCTGGCCTACGAGCGCGAGCAGGGCCCCGAGGCGCTTGACCTGACCGGTTTCGACATGCCCGCGCAGATGATGGCGCAGGCCGGAGCGAGCAGGGGCGCGATACCCGAGATCGTGCGCGCCCACCACGGCTCGGTCTCCAAGGAGGAGCGCGCCCAGATCGAGGAGGCGCTGAAGTCGGGCCGGCTGCCCGCCGTGGTCGCCACCTCCAGCCTGGAGCTGGGCATCGACATGGGCGCCGTCGACCTGGTCGCCTGCGTGGAGGCACCGCCGAGCGTGGCCAGCGGGCTGCAGCGCATCGGCCGCGCCGGCCACCAGGTGGGCGCGGTCTCCAGGGGCGTCATCTTTCCGAAGTACCGCGGCGATCTGGTGCAGACCGCCGTCGTGGCCGAGCGCATGAAGGCGGGCCAGATCGAGGAGCTGCGCTATCCGCGCAACCCGCTCGACGTGCTGGCCCAGCAGATCGTGGCGATGACCGCGCTCGACGAGTGGACGGTCGACGAGCTCGAAGCTCTGGTACGGCGGGCCGCGCCGTACTCCACCCTCCCGCGAACGGCACTGGAGGCGACGCTCGACATGCTCGCCGGCCGCTACCCGAGCGAGGAGTTCGCCGAGCTGCGCCCGCGCGTCGTGTGGGACCGCGTGACCGGCACCCTGCAGGGGCGGCCCGGCGCGCAGCGGCTGGCCGTCACCAACGGCGGCACGATCCCCGACCGCGGCCTGTTCGGCGTCTTCCTCGTCGGTGAGAAGGCCTCGCGGGTGGGCGAGCTGGATGAGGAGATGGTCTACGAGTCGCGCGTCGGCGACGTGTTCGTGCTGGGCGCGACCTCCTGGCGGATCGAGGACATCACCGCCGACCGCGTGCTGGTCTCCCCCGCGCCGGGTCAGCCGGGCAAGCTGCCGTTCTGGCACGGCGACACCGCCGGCCGTCCCGCCGAGCTGGGCAAGGCGATCGGCGAGTTCCTGCGCGAGCCGGAGGAGGAGCGGATGCGCGCGGCCGGGCTCGACGCGTTCGCCTCGGCGAATCTGCTGGCCTACCTGACCGAGCAGCGCGAGGCCACCGGCTACGTCCCCGACGACCGCACGCTGCTGGTCGAGCGCTTCCACGACGAGCTGGGCGACTGGCGCGTGGTGATCCACTCCCCCTATGGCGCGCGCGTGCACGCCCCATGGGCGCTGGCGATCAACCGGCGGCTGCGCGAGCGCTACGGCGTCGACGTGCAGGCGGTCCACTCCGACGACGGCATCGTGCTGCGCATCCCCGACACCCTGGCGGAACCGCCCACCGACGTGGCCGCCTTCGACGCCGAGGAGATCGAGCAGCTCGTCACCGAGGAGCTGGGCGGTTCCGCGCTGTTCGCCGCGCGGTTCCGCGAGTGCGCGGGCCGGGCGCTGCTGCTGCCCAGGCGGGTGCCGGGCCGGCGCAGCCCGTTGTGGCAGCAGCGCCAGCGCGCCGCCCATCTGCTCGGCGTGGCCAGCCAGTACGCCTCGTTCCCGATCGTGCTGGAGACCATGCGCGAGTGCCTGCAGGACGTCTTCGACGTGCCCGGCCTGGTGACGCTCATGCGCGACATCGCCGCCAGAAAGGTGCGGGTGGTGGAGGTGGAGACCTCGCAGGCCTCGCCGTTCGCGGCCTCGCTGCTCTTCCACTACATCGGCGCGTTCATGTACGAAGGCGACGCCCCGCTGGCCGAGCGCCGCGCCCAGGCGCTGGCCCTCGACACGTCCCTGCTGGCCGAACTGCTCGGCCAGGCCGACCTGCGCGAACTGCTCGACCCCGACGTGATCGCCGACACCGAGCGGGAGCTGGCCCGGCTCGACCGGCCGCTGCGCGACCAGGAGGACCTCGCCGACCTGCTGCGTTCGCACGGTCCGCTGCTCGCCGCCGACGTCAGCGTGCGCGGCGGCGACCCCGCCTGGCTGACCGGGCTCGAGAGCGCCCGCCGCGCCCTCCCGGTGCGGATCGCCGGCGAGGAGCAGTGGGTCGCGATCGAGGACGCCGCCCGTGTGCGCGACGCGCTCGGCGCGCCGCTGCCCGTCGGCGTCCCGCACGTCTTCCTCGAACCGGTCGCCGACCCCCTGGCCGACCTCGTGGCCCGACACGCCCGCACCCGCGGCCCCTTCCATTCCGGTACGGCTGCCGCCCGCTTCGGCCTCGGCGTCGCCGTGGTCACCGACGCGCTGCGGCGGCTGGCGGTGACCGGGCGGGTCGTCAGCGGCGAGTTCCGTCCCGGCGGCCGGGGTGAGGAGTGGTGCGATTCGGGCGTGCTGCGGATGCTGCGTCGCAGGTCGCTGGCCCGGCTGCGCAAGGAGGTCGAACCGGTCTCCCCGGAGACGCTGGCCCGGTTCCTGCCCGCCTGGCACGGCATCACCTCGCCCAGCCCCGACGGCGCGCGCGAGGGAGGCGGCCCGGCGCGGGCCATGGACGCTCTGGTCGGTGCGCTCGACCAGTTGCAGGGGGCGGCGGTCCCGGCCTCGGCCCTGGAGACGCTCGTGCTTCCCGCCCGTGTCCCCGGCTACTCGCCCGCGCTGCTCGACGAGCTGACGGCGGCCGGTGAGGTCATCTGGGCGGGGCAGGGTTCGCTGCCCGGCGGTGACGGTTGGATCTCCCTCTACTTCGCCGACACGGCTCCCCTGCTCATGCCGGAACCCGCCGAGATCACCCTGACGCCGCTGCACGAGCAGATCCTCGGCGCGCTCGGCGGGGGTGGGGCGTTGTTCTTCCGCGGGTTGTCCGACCAGATGGGCTCGTTGGATGACGGGGCGCTGGCCGCTGCCCTGTGGGACCTGGTGTGGGCGGGGCGGGTCTCCGGCGACACGCTGGCGCCGATGCGCGCCGCCCTGGGCACCGGGCGTCCGGCGCACCGGCCGGCGACGAACCGGCGGCGGCGGGCCGTACTGCCCAGCCGTACCGGGCCGCCCACGGTCGCCGGCCGCTGGTGGCTGCTGCCCGCCCCCTCCGACCAGCCGGCCCAGCGCGCCCAGGCGCAGGCCGAGGTCATGCTCGAACGCCACGGCGTCGTCACCAGGGGCGCGGTCACCTCGGAGCGCCTGCCCGGTGGGTTCACGCCCGTTTACCAGGTGCTGCGGGCGTACGAGGAGAGCGGGCGCTGCCGCCGCGGCTACTTCGTGGAGGGGCTGGGCGGCGCCCAGTTCGCCCTGCCCGGCGCGGTCGACCGCATGCGCGCGATGTCCGCGGAACCCGAGCCACGCCCCGAACCCCACCCCGGCTCGCACCCGGACTCGCGCCGCGGTTCCGAAGCCGAGCGGGCCCGGCGCGCGGTGGTCCTGGCCGCCGCCGACCCCGCCAACCCCTACGGCGCCGCCCTCCCCTGGCCCGCGCACCCCGGCAGCCACAAGCCCGGCCGTAAAGCGGGCGCCCTGGTGGTCCTGGTGGACGGGCACCTGGCGCTCTACGTGGAGCGGGGCGGCAAGACACTGCTCTCCTTCGCCGACGACACGCGACTGCAGCCCGCCGTGGACGCGCTGGCTCTGGCGGTGCGGGATGGGGCGCTGGGCAAGCTGACGGTGGAGCGGGCGGACGGCGGACACATCAACGACTCGCCATTGGCCGCGGCCTTGGAGTCCGCCGGATTCCACCCGACTCCGCGGGGGTTGCGGCTGCGCGCCTGACTGGGGCAGCGGTTTCCAGCCTCGGTGCGGGATGCCGGCGGGGCGGTGGTCGCGGTTGAGCTCGCAGGCGTTCTCGGCGCGGGTGCCGGCGAGGCGGTGGTCGCGGTTGGGTGCGCGGGCGTTCTCGGCGACCGCTGCAGTCGACGCCGGTTGTCGCCTGCGTCTGCGCCGGGGCCGAGACGGCACCGTTGGTGGTTGGGCGCATGGGCGGCTGTGACCCCGGAGGTGGTTCTTGGTTGGGTGCGAGCGCGCATAGCCCGCTCTTGGGCACGGCGCGGAGCGCGGGGCACGGGACGCAGGCACGGACGCGGAGCGCGGGCGCGGGAGCGCAGAGGCGCGGGCGCGGGAGCGCAGGGGACGGGAACGCGGGGCGGGAGCGTAGGGGACGCAGGCACAGGGCGGGAGCGTAGGGGACGCAGGCGCAGGGCGCGGGAGCGCAGGGGGCGCGGACGCGGAGCGCAGGGCGCGGGCGCGGGGGGCGCGGGGGCGCGGAGCGCAGGGCGCGGGCGCGGGGGCGCGGGGCAGGGGGCGGAGCACAGGAGCCCGGAGCGCGGGGCAGGACGCGGAGCGCGGGGGGCGCGGGGGCGCGGGGGCGCGGAGCGCGGGGGGCGCGGGGGCGGGGCGCGGGCGGTGGGCTCGCGGGGTGGGGGTTCTTGGGCTGCGGTTGTGTGTGGCCCGGGTTGCGGTGCTTGGTTTGCGGCTGGGCGGGGAGGCCTTGGGTGGGTTGGGTGCGGTGTTGGGGCTGGTCAGGGGGTGGTGGGGATGGGCTCACGATGGTGACGTTGCCGTAAGGGTTGAAATGGGTATAAACCACTCGTGACTCCCCTCATCGGGATCGAGGAGGAGTACCTAATCGTCGATCCCCACACACGACATGTGGCACCCCGGGCGGCGGATGTTCTGGCCGCAGCGACGAACGTGATGGGTGAGGACATCACCCAGGAGATCAGCCAGTTCCAGATCGAAGCCCGTACCGCGCCGTCGAGCGACCTCTCCGAGTTGGGGGCGAGACTGCGCGCCGCCCGTACGGAGGTGGCGAAGGCGGCGCAGGAATGCGGGCTGGCGCTGGTCGCCAGCGCGATGCCGGTCCTGGGCCAGTCGGGGCCGATTCCGCTCTCGGACGATCCGCGGTACGAGAACGGGCAGGTGCGCTATCGGGCTCTCCAGGATGAACTGTGCATCTGCGCTCTCCACGTCCATGTGGACGTGCCGGATGAGGAGCTTGCCGTTTACGTCGGCAACCACCTGCGGCCCTGGCTGCCCACGCTCATCGCGCTCGCGGCCAACTCCCCGTTCTTCGTCGGCCGGGACACCGGCTACGCCTCCTGGCGGGTGATCAGCTGGAGTCGGTGGCCGGTTTCGGGGGCTCCGCCGTACTTTGCGAGCTTTGCGGAGTATGAGCGGGCGGTCGGCGCGCTGTCGGAGTCGGGCGCGCTCATGGACGCCAAGACCCTCTACTGGGACGCCCGCCCCTCCTCCACCCTGCCCACCGTCGAGGTACGCGTCGCCGACGTGCCACTCGACGCCAACGACAGCCTCACGATCATCGGGCTGATCCGGGGGCTGGTGGTCACGGCGCTGGGCGATGTGGCGCGGGGCGATCGCGGGCTGCCCATCGGCGCGGAGGTGATGCGCGCCGCGTACTGGCGGGCGGCGCGCGACGGGCTCGAAGGCGCCTGCCTCGACCTGCGGGCGGGCGAACTGGTGCCGGCGCCGGAGATGGCGCGCCGCCTCCTCCAGCACGTACGGCGGGCGGTCGGCGATGCCGGTGACCTCCCGTTCATCGAGGAGGGCCTGGACCGGCTGATGCGCCGCGGCTCCGGAGCGGTACGCCAGCGAAGCGTCCACCAGCGCGACCACGACCTCGCGGACGTGGTCGACGACCTCATAGTCGCCACCGTCGCCTAGCTCACTCCCGCCACCCATTTCACCCCACTGGCTCAACCGCACCGTAAGGCCGCCCCACCCAGGTCTGACCTCCCGTGGGCTGACCTCCCGTGGGCTGACCTCCCGTGGGCTGACCTACCCAGGTCCGACAGACCGCCGGCCGCCCAACCGCGGGCGGACGGACCGGGAGCACGATCGAACCGCCACCCGCCGCGAAGCCGCGCAGGATCGTCGCGGCGGAGACGGGGTCCACGGCCTCGAACCGGCCCGGCCGGCAGCCGCGGCGCGGTGGCGGGGCCGAGCTTCTTGCGTATGCCGGAACACGGGTCTACCAGGTGACGGGCAGGCTGGCGGGGCCGTTGTCGAGGGGGTTGCCGGTCCACGGGACGTCCTCGGGCGCGCAGGCCAGCCGCAGGCCGGGTACCTGCTCGGCCAGCGCGCCGACGACCGCGACCAGCTCCATGCGGCCCAGCGCGGCGCCGATGCAGTGGTGGGGGCCGTGGCCGAAGGCCAGGTGCGGGTTCGGCGTGCGGGCGGGGTCGAAGCGGGCCGGGTCGGGGATGAGGTCGGGGTCATGGTTGGCGGCCTCCAGGCGGACGAGGACCTGGTCGCCGGCGGCCAGCCGTACCCCGTCGAGGTCGATGTCCGTCTGCGCGTAACGCGCGAAGGCCTCGCCGTGGAGGCCGGCGGAGTAGCGCAGCATCTCCTCGACGGCGGTGGGGACGTCGGAGATCTGGGCGAGCCCGCCGGCCTGACCGAGGTGGACGACGCCGATCGACAGCGTGTTGGCCACGGTGAGGTAGCCGCCGAAGACCAGCGAGATGGCGGTGGTGAACAGCTCGTCGTCGCTCAGGCGGCCGTCTTCGGCGTCGCGGACCGCGATGACCTCGCTCAGCAGGTCGGGACCCGGGTCGGCGCGCTTGGCGGCGATCAGGCTGGGGAAGTAGGCGGTGAGCTCGCCCCACGCCTGCTCGAAGCCCTCGCCGCCGCCGGTGATGCCGGAGGCGGCGTCGGCCCAGGTGTAGAAGCGTTCGCGGTCGGTGACGCTGATGCCGAGCATGTGGCTGGTCACTCCAAGCGGCAGCGGGCGGCCCACGATGGAGACCAGGTCGGAGCCGGGTCCGCGTTCGCGCAGCTCGGCCACGAGCTCGCCGGCCAGCGTGGTGATGGCGGGGCGCAGCCGTTCCAGATGGCGAGGGGTGAAGGCGCGGGAGAGCAGGCGGCGCAGGCGCGCGTGCGGCGCGCCGTCGCTGAGCAGCGAGGCGGGCCCCTCGGGCGTGCCGGGCGGGGCCATCGTGAAGCGCGCGTCGGACAGCACCTGGCGGGCCAGCGCCGCCCCGACGATCACCCACGCGGGCTGACCGTCCGCGGTCACGACTCTGGCGATGGGTCCGGTACGGCGCAGCTCGTCGTGGACCGGCGTCGGGCCGAACGGGGCGGGGCGCTCAAATGGTAGATTCCGCATATCGTGAAGCTAGCATATAGTGAAGGTGCATCACTACATGACCATTGAGGTATTCGAGCGGACGCTTGAGCTGGCCGGACTGCTCGGCGAGGAGATGGAGCGCAGGCTCGCGGCCGACGGCCTGACGCCGTCCCGCGCGCAGTTGCTGCGCGAGCTCGGCCGCCGCGGACCGCAGCAGCAGCGGGAACTGGCCGGCACGCTGGCGGTGAGCGCGCGCAACATCACCGGCCTGGTGGACGGCCTGGCGGCCACCGGATTCGTGACCCGCGAGCCGCACCCCGACGACCGGCGGGCCACGCTCGTCACGCTGACCGGGCGGGGCACGGCGGCGGTGCGCGCCATGGAGGAGGGGCGCGCGGCCGCGGCGGCCGCGCTGTTCGCGGGGATGCCACCGGAGCGGCTGGCCGCCTACGCCGCCGACCTCGACGTGCTGCTGGGGAACCTCAGAAAGCCGTAGGCCCGTAGAGGGCGAAGGAGGCGCCGGTGGTGAAGGCCCAGTAGCGGTCGCCGTAGGACCAGTGCCACCACTCGGTCGGGTAGTTGATGAGGCCGGCCTCTTCGAGGGCCTTGCCCAGGATGGCGCGGTGCTCGCGGGCCTCGGGACCGATGTTGGCGGCGCCGGTGTAGCAGGCGCCGTCGCTCTGCTCGGGGTTGTCGTTGACGGCGGTGCCCATGTCGTACTCGACGCCTTCGGGCGAGCACAGCGTCAGGTCGACGGCGGCGCCGGCGGTGTGCGGCGCGACCTCGACCGGCGAGACGTAGCGGCTGGCCGCGACGTGCGCCTCCGCGGGCGTCATCTCCGGGAAGGAGGCCTGGAGCTGGTCGCGGTACTCCTCGAAGTAGTGCCGCTGCGTGGGGATCGGGCGATAGCCCTCGACGATCAGCAGGTGGTAGCCGGAGGGCAGGAGGTTCTCGGCCTTCTCCAGCCGGGCCAGCAGCCCGGAGCGCAGGTGCGCGTAGGCGCCGATCGCGTCGGCCAGCCGGTCGTCCACGCGCAGCCGCCCGCGTACGTCGGCGAGTGGCTCCCCACTCTCCCGAACCGGAATCGCCGCCACCCGAGGGTCCGAAATCAGCACGATGTCAGCCGCCATGGGCATAAATTCTCACACAGTGTCAGAGAAGACCTGTTCACGGGCCTGCTCCAACGCGGCCACGAGCGCGCCGCGCAGTACCGGATTTCCGGCCACGCCGGTGGTCACGACCCGGGAGGGCGAGGGGCAGACGCGAGCCACCGCCCGCTCCACCTTGGCCGCCAGGCGGGCCCCGCCCGCGCGGCCGATGTCGCCGCTGAGCACGATCAGCCCCGGGTCGAGCACGACCGCGATGGCGGCGCAGCCGACCGCCAGCCGGGCGGCCACCTCGTCGAGGTAGCGGTCGCCGCCGTTGCGGACCTGGTCGGCGACGGACAGGCCGCTCACGTTGTGGTGCTTGGCCAGGCCTTCGAGCGCCTCGTGGCCGACGAGCCGCTGGAACGAGCCGGACTGCGGGTGGCGGACGTCGGTGGGCAGCGGTTCGCCGGGGACGGGCAGCCAGCCGATCTCGCCCGCGCCGCCGGTGAGGCCGCGGTGCAGCCGGCCCCCGAGCATGACGCCGAGGCCCTGGCCGATACCCGCCCAGATGACCGCGAAGTCATCGTGCCCGGCGGCGGCGCCGTAACGGTGCTCGGCCAGCGCGACGAGGTTGACGTCGTTCTCTATCGTCACCGAGGCGCCGAGGGTGTGGCGCAGGCTGGCCAGCACGCCGACGTGCCAGTCGGGCAGGTCGTGGGAGAAGCGCACATCGCCGGAGCGGGGGTCGACGACGCCGCGGGTGCCGATGACGAACGAGCGCAGCTGCGACTGGCTGATGTTGGCCGAAGCGCACGCCCGTTGTACGGCAGAATGCACCGCTTTGACCGGATCCTTGGTGCCCCGCGGATTGACCGTCACCTCGACCACGATTTTACCTGTGATGTCGGCCACACCGACGGTCAGGCTGTCGGGCAGGACTTCCAATCCGGCGACGTAGGCGCTCGACGGAACCACGGCGTACAGGGCGGCGTGCGGACCTCTGCCGCCGGCGCGCTCGCCGACCACCTCCACGAGTCCACGATCTTCCAGTCGGGCGAGTAGCTGACCTGCGGTTACCTTGGAAAGCCCCGTCTGTTCCCCCAGCTCGGCGCGGGTCAACGGTCCTTGGTAAAGGAGCAGTTCGAGTGCCGATCTGTCGTTCAGCCGGCGCAGCAGCCGCGGGGTTCCCGGGCTTCGGCTCATGAATGCGCCCCCTCTCGTCACGATCGGCTAACGGTCTGTTTCTTTTAATAAAGTTTCTTGTTAGTTTAGCAGCAATCGTTCGGACTGACGATCAGCCAGCCTGGTGCCGACCGTAGGCCAGCACCATGGAAGGGAGAACCCTGTGAGGATCGCGAAGATCACAGCCACTACGGTCACCACAGCCGCTCTGGCTCTTGGCGTGGCCGCCTGTGGAGGCTCCGAGGCGCCGAAGACCTCCGCGGCACCGTCCGAAGGCGCGTCGAGCGCCGCACCGGGCCAGAAGTTCGCGGGTCAGACGCTCACGATGTGGCGTCTGGGCACGCCGAAGGACGTCTCGACGAAGCTCATGAACGACATCAACACCAAGTTCAAGGAGCTCACCGGCGCTGACGTCAAGGTCGAGTTCGTGCCGTGGCCCGACGCCCAGAAGAAGTGGACCACCGCTCTGGCCGCCGGTGAGGGCCCGGACGTGACCGAGTTCGGCAACGACCAGGTCGCCGCCTGGGTCAAGCAGGACGCGCTGCAGGACATCACCGACATCGCCAAGTCGACCCCCGACTTCCAGTCGATCCCGCAGAACCTGTGGAGCTACGAGACGATCGACGGGAAGATCTACGGCGTGCCGTGGGGCGGCGGCACCCGTGCCGTGCTCTACCGCAAGGACTGGTTCGACGAGCTCAAGATCGAGACGCCCAAGACCTGGGCCGACATCGTCGCGGCCGCCAAGACGATCCAGGAGAAGAAGGGCAAGGACGTCGACGGCTTCGCCTTCAACGGCGGCTCCGACGCCAACATGTCCCTCTCCCCGTTCGTGTGGTCGGCAGGTGGCGACTTCGCCGCCTCCGAGGGCGGCAAGTGGGTCGGCAAGCTGACCGAGCCCGGCTTCAAGGAAGGCTTCCAGTTCTATACGGACCTGGTCGCCAAGGAAGGCGTGTCCGGCAAGTCCCGGCTCAACCTGAACTCGATCGAGATCGGCCAGCGCTTCGCCGCCAACAAGGTCGGCATGTTCGTGACGGGCGGCTGGGACATCACGACCGTCAAGGAACAGAGCAAGGGCAAGATCGACGAGTCGAAGATGGCCTTCTTCTCCCTCCCCAACAAGGACGGCAGCGGACCGGCCCCCGCCTTCCAGGGCGGCAACGACATCGCCATCTGGAAGGACACCAAGAACCCCGAGCTCGCGGCCGAGTACATCAAGCTCGCCGCCGGCAAGGAGTTCGGCACCACCTACGCCACCTCGGAGGGCCTGCTCCCGCTCTACCCCGAGGCCCTGGCCAAGCTCGGCGAGGACCCGATGCAGAAGGCGTTCACCGACACCTTCGCGGTCGCCAAGGGCTTCCCGGCCAGCCCCAACTGGGCTGAGGCCAACGACACCAAGGCCGTGCTGCAGAACGCGGCGCGCAAGGTGATCAAGGGCGAGGCGACCGTCGACGAGGCTCTGGCCGCCGCCAACACCGAGCTCGAGTCCATCCTCAACCAGCAGTAAACGATGAGTGATACGTCAACCATCGCCCGAGGCGGGGGCCACCGCGCCTCCGCCTCGGCGCGGCGGGCCAAGCCGCCGCGCCGGCCCAGCGGACTGCCTCCGCGGTTTGTCCCGTACGCCCTGCTCCTGCCCGGCCTATTGGTCATCGCGGTGCTGTTGCTCTATCCGCTGTACCAGATGGTCGACATGTCCTTCCACAAGGTCGGGCTGCGGCAGATCCGGCCGAGGAACCCGCTGCCCGCGGAGTTCGTCGGCGCCGACAACTACACCGCGGCGTTGCAGTCCGACCTTTTCGGCGTGTCCGTCCGCAACACAGTGATCTTCGCGGTCGTCACCGTGGCGCTGACGTTGGTCCTCGGCACCCTCGTCGGGCTGCTCCTGCACAAGCTCGGCCCGAAGATGTCGACCACCGTCATCGTCGGCACCATGGCCGCCTGGGCGGTTCCGCCGACCTCGGCCGCCGTGGTCTGGAAGTGGCTCTTCGACGCCGACGCGGGCGTGATCAACTGGTTCCTCAACCTGCTGCCCGACTGGTTCTCGCAACTGCTGTTCGGCCGCGCGGAGTGGGCGGGCGTGCCGTGGCTGAACGACCCGCTCGACATCTACTTCGTGCTGGTCGTCACCGTGGTGTGGGCGTCGTTCCCCTTCATCGGGGTCTCGATCCTGGCCGGTCTGAAGAGCATCCCGAGCGAGCTGTACGAGGCCGCCCGGGTGGACGGCTCCACCGCCTTCCAGACCTTCAGGAAGATCACCTTCCCGCTGCTGCGGCCGGTCTTCTCGGTCCTGGTCGTGCTCTCCATCATCTGGGACTTCAAGGTCTTCACCCAGTTGTTCATCCTGGCCGGCGGCACCAACATGCCCCGTGAGGCCTTCAACTTCTCGGTGTGGAGCTACATCGAGGCCTTCAGCCCGCCGCCCGACATGGGCCTGGGCTCGGCCATCGCCGTCGTGCTGACCGTGATCCTGCTGCTGATCACGTTCGTGTACGTACGGCAGATCGTGAAGACGGAGGACGTCCGATGAATCCCGTGACCCGCAAGAGGCTCGGCAAGATCGGCCTCAACACGGCCGGCATCACCGTCTTCCTCTTCGCGATCTTCCCGGTCTACTGGATGATCACGGCTGCCTTCAAGCCCAACGACCAGCTCAACAGCACCACGTTCATCCCGTTCCCGATGCCGCCGACGCTCGAGCACGTCGAGCGTGCCTTCACCAAGGGCATCAACGGCAACTCCATCTGGACCTACATGATGAACAGCGTGATCGTGTCGGTGAGCACGATCATCATCGGGGCCGTGTTCGCGCTGCTGGCCGCCACCGCGGTCGCGCGCTTCCGGTTCCGCTTCCGGACGAGCTTCCTCATCCTGCTGCTGATCGTGCAGATGGTGCCGTCCGAGGCGCTGCTCATCCCGCTGTTCCTGAACGTGCGCCAGATGGGCCTCTACAACGAGCTGCTCGGCCTGATCGTCATCAACGTCGGCCTGACACTGCCGTTCTCCGTATGGATGCTGCGCACCTTCGTGGCCGCCGTCCCGAAGGAGCTGGAAGAGGCCTCCTGGATCGACGGCGCCAGCCGTTTCACCACCTTCTGGCGGGTACTGTTCCCGCTGGTCGCACCGGGCCTGGTGGCCACGAGCATCTTCTCGTTCATCACGGCCTGGAACGAGTTCGTCTTCGCGCTCACGCTCATCGAGGACTCCAGCAAGTTCACGATGCCCAGGGCGCTGTCGTTCTTCGTCGGGCAGCGCTCGACGGACTGGGGCGGCATCATGGCCGCGTCGACACTGATGACGATCCCGGTCCTGATCTTCTTCCTGCTGGTGCAACGCCGTATGGTCTCCGGTCTGGTGGCCGGGGCCGTCAAGGGCTAGCACCCCGCAAGCGGCTCGCGCCGCCCGCCGTACAGGCCGCGGCGCGAGCTCACCAACCTCTGTGATGAGGAGATATGAGTCAGAGTGATCGGGGGCTGCGCCGCCTGGCGGCCGGCACACTGCTCGTCGCCTTCCAGGGCACCACTGCGCCCGACTGGGTGCTGAGGGAACTGGAGCAAGGCCTCGGCGGCGTCACGCTCTTCGGTTTCAACGTCGGCAACCCCGCCCAGGTGGCGGAGCTGACCGGCAGCCTGCGGGCCGCCGGGGAGCCCGTCATCTCGCTGGACGAGGAGGGCGGCGACGTCACCCGTCTCGCCTACCACGTCGGCAGCCCTTACCCGGGCAACGCCGCTCTGGGCGCGGTGGACGACGTCGAGCTGACGCACCGGGTCTACCGGGCGATCGGCTCGGAACTCGCCGCGTGCGGGATCAACCTGGACATGGCCCCCGACGCCGACGTCAACACCGCCGACGACAACCCCGTCATCGGCACCCGCTCGTTCGGCAGCGACACCGCGCTGGTGTCCCGCCACACCGTGGCCGCCGTACGCGGCCTGCAGTCGGTGAACGTGGCCGCCTGCGTCAAGCACTTCCCCGGCCACGGCGCGACCCGCATGGACTCGCACCTGGCCATCCCCATCGTGGACGTCACCATGGACGTCCTGTACGAACGCGAGCTCGCGCCCTTCCAGGCGGCCATCCAGGCGGGCGCGAAGTCCATCATGACCGCGCACGTCGCGGTGCCCGCCCTCACGGGCGACACCCCCGCCACCCTGTCCGCCGCCGCGCTGAGCGTCCTGCTCCGTCAGGAGCTCGGGTACGACGGCGTCGTCGTCTCCGACGCCCTCGACATGCACGCGATCACCAAGAGCGTGGGCCTGGCAGGGGGCGCGGCGCGCTCGCTGGCCGCCGGGGCGGACATGCTCTGCCTGGGCCCCATCCCCGGCTACGACGACGTCCAGCGCGTCATCGCCGAGATCGCCGCCACCGTCCCGGTCGAGCGGCTGGAGGAGGCGGCGGCCCGGGTGGCCGCGCTGCGTGAGTGGTTCGGCTCCGGCACCGCCCCCACAGCCGAGCTGAACGTGATCGGCCTGGCCGCCGCGCGCCGCGCGGTCCGCCTGACCGGCGCCACGAACCCCCTCACCAACCCTCTCGTGGTCGAACTCGACACGCCGCCCACGATCGCCGTCGGCGACGTGCCCTGGGGTCTGGAACTGCCCGAGGCGGAGACGGTCAGGCTGAAGCCCGACGACGCGGACCCCCTGGGGATCTTGGAACGCGCCAGGGGCCGCTCGCTCATCGTCGTCGTCAAGGACGCTCACCGGCACACGGCCAGCCGGCGCCTGGTGACCATGCTCGTCACGGCCCGGCCCGACACCACGGTGATCGAGATGGGCCTGCCCGTGTGGCAACCCGACAGCGCGGCCTACATCGCCACTTACGGCGCGGCCAGGGCCAACGCGATGGCCGCCGTCGAACTCCTCACCGCCTGAAACCCAGACCCCGGCATGACAGCCCACGGTCTGACCGCCCCTGGGTTGACCACGGGTGGGATGACAACCCATGGCATGACGGCCTGAGGGATGACGGCCAGCAGGCTGACGGCCTGGGGGGCTTCAGGGTGAGGGTTGGGGTTGTGCTGAGGGTCGGCGTTCAGGCGGCGGTTTCGTACGCACCGCCTGAACGCCTGCCCTCCGGGCCCGAACCCCTGGGCCCGGGGACCTTGGCCCGCTAAGCGAGCGTCCCGCCCGTCCAGCCGGTCACGGCCGTCCGTAACGCGGCGAGGAACAACGAGGCATCCCGGCCGTTGATCAGCCGGTGGTCGTAGGCCAGCCCGATCAGCGCCGGGGACCCGTCGGCCGGTGAGGTCACGGCCAGCGCGCCGGCCGTGCCGGGGAAGACGAACGGGATCGCCATCTCGACCTCCCCCTCGGTGTGCAGGGTCACGACGAAGTTGGCGCCGGTGAGGTCGGACTCCTTGAAGTCGCCGGTCGTGGCGGCCAGCCGGTGCTTCATGAGCGTGCCCGCGATGTCCTTGAGGGTACGGCCGGCCGCGTCGTGCACCACCGGCACGTACAGGCCCTCCCCCAGGTCCACCGTCACCCCGATGTCCGGCGTGGCGGACAGAACCGCATGGTTGCCATCAAGCCTGGCGAAGAACAGCGGGAACTCCCCGTGCAGCCCCGCGACCGCCTGGACGAAGACCTCGGCCACGCCGACGGGCCGCCGGACCTCCTTGGTCAGGGTGCGGGCTCGCTCCAGCGCGGGCGTCAGGTTCATGCGCACCGCGACGTAGGCGGCCGGGATGGTCTGGTGGGACAGCTCCACGGCCCTGGCGACGGCACGCTGCACGCGGGGCAGTTCGCGCCGGTCCGCCTGGGTCAGCAGGCGTTCCACGTCGGCCCGCCGTACCAGATGCACGCCCAGGCTCGCGACCTGCTCGGGCGTGATGCCGTGCTGGTCGATGAGGGCCTGGGCGGGCGCGGTCACCAACGGCCCAGAGCCCTCGGAAAGCGCAGCGCCCGCAGAAGGCACGGCGGACGGGGAAAGCCCGACGGCGGACGCGGAGGACCCGGCGCCCGACGCGGAAGGCCCGACGTGCGACGCGGAAGGCCCGACGGCGGACGCGGAGGGGCCGCCGTCCGACGTGGAGGGCCCGGCGGCCGACGCCGCAGACCCGGAAACCACCGCGGCCGCCTCTGAGACCGACGCCGAGGGCCCGACGCCCGACGCGGTGGGGCCGGCGTCCGACGCCGCAGACCCGGAAACCCATGCGGCAGCCGCAGGGGGCGTGGGGTGCGGGGTGTCGGACGGGTCGGGGCCGATGGTGGCTATTACCTCGTCGGGGTGGCACCAGGCGCCGGCCTTCATCGCGTGGCGCAGGACGCCGGTGGTGTCGGCGGGTAGTTCCTCGGCCGCCTTGGAGGTCTCCACCAGCACGACCGCGTCGTCCTCGTGCACCTCGGCCCCGTCGGGAACCAGCCACTCGACGATCATGTACTCGGTGTCGTTGTTGTTCAGCTTGGGCACGCGTAGCTCAGCCACGGATGACCTCTCTGATGACGCGGTGGATCACGGTCTCGTCCACGACCACTTCGCGCTCCAGGTGGGCGGCGGTGGGGATGACGGAGTCCGCGGAGTGGACGAGCGTCACCGGGCCGGCCAGCCGGTCCCAGTGCCGCCGGTGGACGGCGTGGGCGACCTCGGCCCCCCAGGTGCCGCCCGCGGTGCTCTCCTCGACGACGAAGATGTGCGGCGCGGCGGGCACGTCGACGTCGAACGGGTAGAGGCGCGAGGGGACCAGCAGGGTGCAGGAGATCTCCTCTTCCATCAGCAGCGTGTACATGGCGGCCAGCGCCCGGTGGGCCATTCCGCCGGGTGCGACGATCACGCAGTCGGGCCGGGTGTCGAGGGAGACGCGGGCGACGCCACCGGTGTTCTCGACGGTGAAGGGGGGCCGCACGGTGTGCATGGGGCGGGTGTAGAGGACCTTGTCCTCGAACAGGACGCACGGCTCCTCGCGGGCCAGCATCTCCTCGAAGACGGCGAGGTTGTCGTGCAGGTGTGACATCTCGTACAGGGCGAGGCCGGGGATGCCGACGAAGTGCTTCTGCAGGCTCTGGCTGTGGGTGGGGCCGTAGCCTCTGCCGCCGCCGACGGGGCAGCGCACGATCATGCGCATGGGTACGCGGGAGCCGTACATGGAGACGGATTTCGAGGCGAAGTTGAGCAGTTGGTCGAAGGCGAGTGCGGCGAAGTCGCCGAACATGACCTCCACGATGGCGCTGTCGCCGCACAGGGCCAGGCCGGCGGCGACACCGGTGATCGCGCTCTCGCTGATCGGGGTGGTCAGCACGCGGCCGGGGTGGCGGGTGGACAGGCCGCGGGTGACCTTGAAGGCGCCGCCGTAGGGGTCGAGGACGTCCTCGCCGAGCAGGTACAGGTCCTGGCGGGTGTCCATGAGGGTGTGGAGGGCGGTGTTGAGGTTCTCTGCGACTCTCATGGGCGCGCCCATCGGGACGGCGGGCGGGCGACGACGTCGGCGGCGACGGCCTCGACGCGGGCGCGGGCGGCCTGGCCGAGGCGTTCTGCCTGTTCGGGGTGGGCGGCGGCGTAGAGGTCGCGCCAGTCGCGCAGTTCGCTCATGACCTCGGGCGGGCGGGTGTCGTCGCCCTTGCTGTGCGGGCCGATCCGGTGGGTGGCGAACTCGGCGATCAGCGGGGTGCCCTGCCGTACCCGCGCGATCAGCGGTTCGAGCGCGGTGCGGATGGCCGGCAGGTCGAAGCCCTCCACCAGGTGGTGGCCGATGCCGAAGGCGGCGGCCCGGCCGGCGATCGTGCCGGCCAGGTGCGTGGCGATCGGGGTGGACTGGGCGATGCCGTTGTTCTCGACCACGACGAGGACGGGCAGCCGCCAGAGCGCGATGATGTTGAGCGCCTCGTAGACGGCGCCCTCGCCGAAGGTGCCGTCGCCGATGTAGACGAGCGCGAGCGCGCCGGAGCCCGCCCGCGCGAGGTGCAGGGCGACGCCGGCGGCGACGGGCAGGCTCTCGCCCTGCACGCCCGTGGACAGGTAGCCGTCGCGGCGGATGTGCTGGCTGCCACCGACGCCCGCGCAGACCGCGCCCTCACGGCCCATGATCTCGGCCAGCAGCCCTTCGAGGTCGCCGAAGCGGGCGAGGTAGTGGCCGTGGCCGCGGTGGTTGCTGAAGACGTGGTCGCCGGGGGTGAGCAGCGGGCGCAGGGCCACGGGCACGTACTCCTGGCCGAGGCAGGTGTGCGTGGTGCCGTTGAGCAGGCCCTGGGAGAACAGGTCGAGCAGCTTCAGCTCGAACGCCCTGATCTCCAGCATGAGCGAGAGGTCCGCGTCGTCGAGCTTCGGCACCAGCGCCCGGTCGAGCGTGGTGGTCATCGGCGCATCACCTCGACGAGCCCGGCGATGGTCGGGTTGTCGAAGAAGTCGTCCAGCTCGATCTCGACGCCGAGGCGCTTGCGGACGCGTGCGATGATCTGGGTGATGGTCAGCGAGTGCCCGCCGAGGTCGAAGATGTCGTCGTGCGGCTCCACCGGCGAGAACTTGAGCACCTCCTCCCAGATCGCGGTGATCTCCGCGAGCAGCGGGTCGCCGGGCGTGGCCTCGGCGGCGGTCTGCCTGGACTCCTCGGGCGCGGCGGCGGCCAGGTCGTGGAAGGGGGTCAGTTCCTTCAGGGGGCGGCCGGGCTCGACGCGGGCCAGGAGCGCCTGGAGGTCGGCGGCGACGCGGCCGGGGTCGGGCAGTTCCTGCGGGTCGTGGCGCAGGCTGGCGGTCAGGCCCCCGGGGCCGTCGAGGAGCTGGAGCTGCAGGGCGCCGCGTACGGCCTGGTTGAAGGCCAGCCACTCGACCTGCCAGCCGGGGATCTCGGGTCCGGCCCTGCGGTAGCTGACGCTGACGGGGGCCAGCGCCGCGTGTGGCCTGATTCCCGGTACGGCACGCGCCACCGGCACCTCGCGGAAGCCGTACACGAGACGCAGCTCGGCCCGCAGCCCGGCGGCGAACTCCCCGAACGACACGTCGGGAGACGGTTCGCCGAAGACCGGCACCTCGTTGACGAACGCCCCGATCCGTCCGGTCTCGGAAGGTGTGCGGGTGGACAGGTCGACCGCGGTCACGACGTGCTCGTTGCCATAGGAGCGCAGCAGCGTGTGCAGGGCGGCCAGGACGACCTCGAACCTGGTCAGGCCGGGCAGCTCGGGCGGTTCCAGCGTGAACTCCAGCACGCCGCCCTCGCTCGCGCGGCGCGAGCGCAGCCGTCCGCCGGGCACCGCCACCTCGCCCGGCTCCCGCCAGCGCGCCGACCAGAACGCCTTGGCGTCCTCCAGTTGGGCCGCCACGCGCTCGCGCTGGGCGCCGGCGACGTCGAGAGCCTGCAGGGGGCCGGGCTCGCGGCCCTCGTAGAACGCGGCGAGGTCGGCGACCAGCACGTCCTTGGACTGGCCGTCGAAGACCAGGTGGTGGGCGAGGACCAGGAGGCGGTCACCGGCCAGCGTGAAGCGGATCAGCGGCCCCTTCTCCAGGTCGAAGGGCCCGTCGGCGGGCTGCGCGTCGAGCGCGGGCCGCAGGGCCGCGGGGATCAGGTGGGGCACGCCGGAGCGCTCCTCGACGGCGCAGGCCAGCAGCGGGTGCCGTTCCACGAGCCTGGTCACGGCGGCGGCCAGGCGCTCGCGGTCGGGTGGTGTGGCGAAGCGGACGGTCAATGGCATGTGGTAAGCCGACCCGGCGCCCATGGTTTCCATGATCCACATGCCGTGCTGGGTGAAGGTCGCTTCGGTCATCTAACAACCTCTCGAAGTGCGTGTTTGTCCACTTTGCCGTTGTGGTTGCGCGGCAGAGCGTCGAGGGAGATGAGGCGGACGGGCAGTTCGTGGGGAGCCAGGCGCTCCTTGAGGAAGATCCGCAGCTCCTCGTGGGTGACCGGGCCGACGACGGCGACCGCGACGGCCTTGCCGAGCGTCGGGTGCGCCACGTCGAAGGCGGCGGCCTCGGTGACGTCGGGGTGCTGGTAGACGGCGTCCTCGACGTGGATGGTGGAGACCTTGTAGGCGCCGGACTTGATGACGTCGCTCTCGCGGTCGACCAGGTAGAGGTAGCCGTCGTCGTCGAGGTAGCCGAGGTCGCCCATGCGGACCCAGCCGGCGCGGAAGACCTCGCCGGTGGCCGCGGCGTCGCCGTAGTAGGCGCGGACCGCGGCGGGCGAGCGCATCCAGACCTCGCCCGTGGTGCCGGTCGGCAGGGGTTCGCCCTGCGCGGTGGCGATCTTCACGGCGCCGCCCGAGGCCGGTCGGCCCACGCTGGACGGCCGGTCGGGGTCGAAGATCATGACGGTCTGGGCGGGGGCGGCCTCGGTCGAGGTGTAGTAGTTGGTGATCGTGGCGTTGGGGAAGGCGTCGCCGAGCCCCACGGCGATCTTGGCGGGCAGCGGGGCGGCGGCCGAGCCGAGCAGCAGCACGCTCGACAGGTCGTGGCGCTCGTGCACGCGGGCGGCGAGCATCTCGATGGCCATGGCGGGGACCAGGAAGACCGTGCCGGCCTCGTAGTGCTGGATGAGCTGGGCGAAGCGGCCGGGTGTGAAGCGGGGCAGCGTCACCGTCTCGGGGTGCGCGTCCACCGCGTTGACCAGCATCCACTGACCGGCGTTGGTACCGATCGGGAAGGCGTGGGCCAGGTGCTTGCTGTGGGCGAAGGGGCGGCGCCGGCCGCCGCAGCCGTGGGCGAGGTTGGCGTGGGTGGCGGAGACGCCTTTGGGGCGTCCCGTGGTTCCGGAGGTGTAGAGGATCTGGGCGAGGGACCCGGGCGCGGGCAGCGACGGCGCGGCCGCGGCGGCCAGGACGTGCGGGACCTCACCCGGGCGTAAGACCGCGCTCGCGCCGCAGTGGGCGAGCATCGCGTCGATGTCGGCCCGCGCGAGCCGGTCGGACAGCGGTACGGCCACGCCGCCCGCCTTCACCGCCCCGAAGAAGGCGACGGCATAGTCGAGCCAGTCGCCATTTCCATAGACCAGCCCCACCCGGTCACCCTCGCGGACTCCCCGTTCGACCAGCGCGGCGGCCAGGTCGGTCGACCTGGTCTCCCACTCACCGAAGGTCAGCGAGCCCGTGCCGTGGACGGTCATCGCCACGCGACCGGGGTCCGCGGCGGCTCGCGCGCGGAGAAGGGATGGAAGCGTCACGCTCACGATCGCCCCCAGGCTCGGACGTCTTTCTATTAGGAAACTTTCCTTTTATTTCAACGAGCGCAAGTCTCGCACGCTGCCGCGACGGAGACAAGTCCCGAACCCTTGCGCTGCTGGCCTTGCGGTCTTCGGAAGATCCATGGAACACTCAACAGTAAAGAATCTTTCCAGTAAGGTGCTCTCTCCATCCGGGAGGCCGGGCAAGTGATGATCAAGGAAAGGCTCGCCGAACTCGTCGCGGAGTCATCAGACGGCGAGATCAGCGCCCGGGAGGCGCTGACGGCGGGAGTACCGCTCAGCGCGCTCGGACTCACCTCCATCGCGCAGTTACGCCTGATCGACGCGATCGAGTCGGAGTTCGGCGTCGAGATCGACCTCACCGACGAGGGCGTCGCGTTACTCGACGACCTCGACGCGCTGGCCGGGCGGCTGGCCGCGCGATGAGCGCCGACTTCGCCGCGCGCGACTCGGGCACGGCGCCGCTGACCTGGGGGCAGCGTGCGATCTGGGAGGCGATCCAGCGCACCGCCCCCGACGACCACTACTTCAACTTCGGCCGGGTGCTCAAGGTGCCGGGCCGACGCTCGGCCGCCGAGGTCACGCGCGCGCTGGGCGCTCTGGTGGAACGGCACGGCGCCCTGCGTACCCGCCTCGGCGACCGGGCCGAGCAACGGCTCTTCGCCAAAGGCGGCCTGCCCGTCGAGATCGCCGAGGGCGACCCCGGCAAAGTGCTGGACGAACTGGCCGCCACCCGGTTCGACTACTCCGCCGAGTGGCCGCTGCGTGTCGCGCTCGTGACCGACGGCGACGCCGTCACCCACGCGGTGCTGGTCTTCTGTCACCTCGCCGCCGACGGGCTCGGCGCCGAGATCGCCGTGCGCGACCTGCGCGCGCTGATCCTTCGCGGCCGCGTGGCCGGTCCCCGCGCCCCGCAGCCGCTCGAACTGGCCCGCTGGCAGGGCGGCACGGAGGGCCGCCGGGTCGCCGGGGCGGCCGCCGCGCACTGGGCGGAGGAACACCACCGCGCGCCCGCCACGATGTTCGCCGAACCGGGCGGCGGCGGGAGCACGCCGCCCATCTGGCGGGCGATGCTCCACTCCCCCGCGCTGGGCCTGGCCGTCCGCGCGATCGCGTACGCCCGGCACACCTCCACCTCGACCGTCCTGCTGGCCGCCACCGCCCAGCTCGCCGGCCGGCACTCCGGCCACGACACCTGCGCGATGCTGCCCATCGTGGCCAACCGCTTCCGCCGCGACAGTCTCGGCATCGTCAGCACGCTCTCCCAGGAGGGCCTGTTCACCCTGGACGTGAGCGGCGACTTCACCGACGTGCTGCGCGCCGCGGGACCCGCCGCGATGCGCGCCTACCGCTCCGCCTACCACGACCCCGCCGACCGGGCGCGCGTGGTCGCCGCCGAGAGCGAGCGCAGGGGCGAGCCCGTCCACCCCAACTGCTGTTTCAACGACATGCGCCTGGCCGACCCGGGCCCCGCGCCCAGCTCGGCCGCCAAACTCGACAAGGCGCTGGAGCACAGCGCGCTGGAGTGGCCGATGAGCCAGGACATGCTCAACTGCAGGTTCTGCGTGCACGTGACCGGCGAGGGCGTCTCGCTGACCGCCGACACCCGCTACCTGCCGCGCCCCGCCATGGAGCGCTACCTGCTGGACCTGGAGTCTCTCCTCGTCGAGACGGCCCGCCGATGACCGTCAGCGCCTACGCCGCCGCCACCTCCTGCGAGCAGGGGTCCTCGCTGCGGTTCACACTCACCGCGCCCGCCGCCGTCGAGGTCGCCGACGCCGCCGACGAGCGCGTCGTCTTCTCCGGTACGGCCACGCGCGACTGGAAGCTGGAGATCGGCGCGGACTGGCCCAGCTCCCTCTACCGGGCCCGGTTCGGCGCCGAGATCCCCTGGCCGCAGAGCCTGCCGGGCGGGCGTCCCTGCCCCGACAACGAGGTCTACTTCGTCGTACGGCAAGCGGTGCCTACCTCCCCGATCCTGGTCAGCCTGCCGTTCACCACCTGGCAGGCGTACAACAGGGCCGGCGTGCCCGACGAGGGCGTCTACTGGACCGAGTCCCCGCAGCGGGCCGCCAGGGTCAGCTTCGACCGTCCCGGCGTCGGCCCCTCCCCCGAGCGCTGGGAGCACGGCATGCTGCGCTGGCTGCGCCCGGCCGGCTACGACGTGGCGTTCTGCTCCAACCTGGACCTGCACGACGGGCTCGACCTGCTGACCCGCCACCGCGTGCTCGTGGTGAACGGCCACGACGAGTACTGGAGCGCGGGCATGCGCGACGCCGTCGAGGAGTTCGTCCGCCTGGGCGGCAACGTCGCCTTCTTCGCCGGCAACACCGCGTGGTGGCAGATCCGGCTGGAGGACGGCGGGCGGACCATGGTCTGTCACCGCGACGCCATCGCCGACCCGGTCGCCGATCCGCGCCTGGCCACGGTGGAGTGGTCGGCCGCGGGCCGTCCGGAGAACTCCCTGACCGGCGTCAGCTTCCGCGCCGGGGCGGGGACGTGGGGACCGTACATGCCGCGCATGCTGGAGGAGTCCTACACGGCGCGCTTCGCCGCGCACTGGGTCTTCGAGGGGACCGGGCTGGCCGACGGGGACGAGTTCGGGCAGGGCTGCCTGGGCTACGAGACCGACGCGGCCGAGTTCGAGGAGGTGGGCGGGGTGCCGCGGGCGACCTCCCGGGACGGCACGCCGGCCTCGTTCGTCGTGCTGGCCACCGCCGACCTGCGCCACTGGGCCTCCTACGGGCAGGGCGGCATGGCCACCATGGGCGTCTTCTCCAGCGGCCTCGGCCAGGTCTTCACCGCGGCCACCGTCAACTGGGGCAACACGCTGCACGACCCGGTCGTGGAGCGCATCACCAGAAACGTCATCGACCGCTTCTCCGCCGAGGAGAGCGAGCGGTGGGAGGTCATCGGCCCGAGCGCCGACCTGCGGGCGATGGCCGTGCTCGGCCGCACCCTGTACGCGGCCGGACCCGGCGGCACGCTCATGAGACGCGAGCTGTGCGGCCAGAACCTGCCCTGGGCCGGCACCGCGGCCACCGCCGACCTCCGCGGCCTGGCGGTGCCCAGGGAGGCCGCCGGCGGCCGCGGTGTCGCCCTCTACGGCGTCTCCGCCGAGGGCCGCCTCCTCCAGTTCGACGGCACCGGTACGGCCTGGCACGACCTGGCCCCGGCCCCGGAGAACCCCGTGGGCCTGGCCATAGCCGACTGCACCTTCTACGTGGCCACCACCGCCGGCGAGCTGTGGCGCCAGCCGTTCGGATCCTCCGGATGGGAGCCGGCCGGGTCCTCGGGCGGCGCCGTCAGCCTCGGCGGGATGAACGGGCGCCTGTTCGCGGTGGACGAGCGCGGCCTGCTGCTGACCATGCTGCCCGGCGGCGCGTGGGAGGAGCACGGGCTGGAGGTTCCCGGCACCGTCCTGACGGCCCATGCGGGGCTGCTCGTCGCGGGCGGCCCCGGCCTGCCGCTGCGCTGGCGCCCCCTCAGAAGCATCGGGACACAGCGAGGCCCGGCGACGTGAACCGCCGGGCATAGCCGGGGGCCGGCGGTATGAACCGCCGGCTCCCGGGTTTTCAGGCGGGGTGTATTACCACCACCACCCTCCTCCCCACCAGCGCCTGCGGCAGCCGCAGCCGCCGCCCCAGCGGCGCCATCTACGGTTACGCCTCCGCCTGTGGCGACGGCGGTGGCCATGGCCCCAGCCATCCCAGTCTGTCGAGAAGCCGACATTCGCCATGATTCCCCTCCTCATGAACAAGCTCCCTCTGACGGGAGCCCCTATATGCCGACAAATCGACGCTAACACCGCATAAGGCACATATAAGGAGATAAAGGGAGTGTTGGCGCGTTCTTGGCGTGCAGCCCCTCAAGCCCAAATCCGCATGGGAACGATCGGTGGAAAGTATCTTGTGGCCTTGGCATTACCGAGGTCAGAAGCGAGCCGCCCATACCAGTTCGTGCATGAGCGGCCCCGGCATCGCCAGCACCTCCCCGAAATCGGTGGCCAGCGGCGCCAACTGGGAGGCATAGGCCAGAACCGCCCTGCGCTTGGCCACCCACGCCTCGCCCTTCAGCGACGGCGCGCGGCACGGCGCGATGGCGCAGGACAGCGCCCTGATCGGCGCGCCCGCCCGGGGATGTTCGGCCAGCGCGCCCGCCGCCGCCTCGGTGCCCCACTCGGGCACGACCGAGGCGTACGGCAGGTCGGCGTAGATCCACGGCGCGGGCAGCCCGGCCCCGGCCAGGGCGTCGAGCGCCTGGTCCCGCACCTGGGTGTGGTCGGCGTTGCCGATGCCCATCGGGACCAGGATCCGGGTGGCCGCGCCGGCGTGGGCGCGCAGGAACTCGGCCAGGCCGGCCAGCCGTACGCCGTTGGTGGGCAGATCGGGGTTGTCCAGGACGAGCTGCTCGACGCCGAGCAGGTCACACGCCCTGGCGTCCTCGGCCCGGCGCTCGCGGGCGGCCTCCGCGGCCGAGGTGAACCCGCACAACCGCTCCCACGCCGACGGCGCGCGGCCGGTCGGCGGCGCGCCGCCGAACACGGTCACGAACACCGCCGGGCGGGGCAGCGCGCTGAGCAGCCCCGACACCGACAGCGCGGCGTCGTCGAAGTGTGGCGAGAGCACAATCGTGCGAAAGCTCACTACCTGGCTCCGTTTCGGGTCAGTGCCAATCCCCGGCTGCCGCGTTTGCGGACGTAGGCCAGGCCGTCGCAGACCTGTTCGAGGGTTGGCGGGGCCAGTTCGCGGCGTTCGGCCACCCGCCAGACGTCCTGCTCACGCACCCATGGCCAGATCGTGTCGGCCATGCGCTCCTCGGCCAGGGAGATCAGCAGGACCTCCGCGGGCAGGTCGTGCAGCACGTCGAGGTCCTGCCCGTAGTACAGCATCTCGCCGAGCAGGTAGACCTTGGCCGGCCAGCGGCGGTGCGCGGCCAGGTCCTCCAGGCTGTCGGGCAGCGCCGCCAACCCATGCTCGCGTTCCAGGCGGTCGCGGAAGAGCGGGTTGGGCTCGGCCGCGCGCACCGCGTACCCCTTGGCCAGCAGCCGCGCGGTCAGCGCCCCCTGGCAGGCGCCGACCTCGACCACCGGCCCGTCCTCCGGCACGCACCAGCGCGCCACCCACGCCGCCGTGGCGTCCAGACGGGCCATCTCGTACGGCGAGCCGCGAAACTCCCACGGGTCGTCGGCCAGCGCGGCGTCCTCCCCGAGGCTGGCCGTGAGCGCGTAGAGCCGGTCGGCCTGCCCGGCGTCCACCCGGAAGAACCGCTCTACCGAGGGCACCCGCTCGGTGGTGACCAGCCGCTCGGCCACCCGGCTGGCCAGCAGCGCGGCACCGTGCCGTACCACGAACTCGATCTTCGCGGCCGCCTCGGCCGGGGTGAGCGCGGCGGCCTGGTCGGCGAGGATCTGCAGGTGCGCGCTGTCACCCGCCGAGCAGAGCGCCGCGCCCGCGCTCCGCGCCACGGTCCATCCGTGGCGGGCCCGCCGCATGCGGTGGTCGGCGGGCGAGTGGGTCCACACCACCGGGGCCCGCAGGGTGGCCAGGACGCCGGCCACCTGCTCGGGTGTGGGCGGGGCGGCGGTGTTGCGGCCGGGCTCGACGTACGGCGCGAGCAGGGCGAGCCGCTCGCGCAAGGGCAGTCCGCCGGGCAGGACGAGCGCCGCGGAAGGCACCCCGACCAGCACGTGGACGTCGTCGTCCGGATGCCGGGTCAGGACGGAGACGAACTCCAGGGCGACGTCCTCGGCATGCAGGACGGCTAAGACAGGCAGCATGGTTTCCCCCGTGATGTGGTGTCAGCCGGGCCGGATCGCGGCGATGGCCTCGCGCAGCGCCGCCGGCGGGCGGTCGCCGAAGCGCTCCAGGTAGGCGGCCGTCTGCTTGGGATCATCTTTGAGGAACGGGAAGTCGCTGGCGACCATGTGCCGGATCGCCAGCAGCGGCACCGGGCTGCCGAGCGGCCTGAAGTCGGGGTTCCAGAGTCCCGCCTTGGGCGGCGGCCCAGGGTAGAACTCGCCGATCATCAGCCCGGCTTCCACGTACTCCTGCTTGAGCTGGAGCTGCGCGGCGTCGATCAGGTCGGCCGCGCGGGCGTGGGGCAGATCGGGCACCAGCACCAGGATCGTACGGAACTGCGGCGAGACGCCGGCGGGCGCCACCAGCCGCTGGAACCAGGAGCGGTATCCGGCCAGCAGGCCCGACAGCTCCTCCACGGTCGGCTCGCCGGGGCAGACGGCCAGGTAGAAGGTGCCCCGGTCGAGGGAGGTCTGGGCGTAGGGGCAGACGGGGCCTTTCCTGCCGAGGGACGGATGGGGCCGGGTCAGGTACGCGCGCGCCCAGTCGACGATGGCGCGCAGCGGCTTGCCGTACAACTTGACCAGGTCGGAGTCCCCGTCGAGGTCGGCCACTTCGATGAGCACGCGAGTGGGGTCGGTGGGATCCGTGAGCATGGTTTAGCGGACCTTCCTGGCGAGCATGGCGACGGCGGCGAGCCCCGCGGCGCCCACCGCGGCCCAGCGCAGGACGGCGTCCTGCCGCTTGGCCTTGGCGAGCGCGTCCGCGTAGGGCGTGGTGGTGTGGGAGACCATGGTGTAGAGGGGAACCCAGCGGCCGGGGAAGATCCTCGCCAACGTCAGATCGGCGCGCTTGCGCGCGTGGTGGAGCGGCGAGCGGACCCGCTCGCGCAGCTCGACGAAGTTCTGCCTGGACAGCTCGTCCAGGACGTCGGTGTGCGGCCGGCGCCGGTGCTCGAACTCGGCGAAGGCGGCGGCCAGGTCGTCGGGATGCTCGTCCAGGCAGGCGTCGAGCACGGTGCAGTCTTCGAGCGCGGAGTTCATGCCCTGGCCGTAGAAGGGGTAGACGGCGTGGGCGGCGTCGCCGATCAGCACGACCTGGCCCTCGTGGTGCCACGGCGCGGTGCGGATCGAGACGAGATGGCCGACGGGACGCTCGGCGAACTCCTTGGCCAGGTCGGGGATGAGCGCGAGCGCGTCGGGGAAGCGGTCGGCGAAGAACGCCTCCGGGTCGGTGATGGCGGCGAGCTTGTCGTAGGGCAGGAAGAGGGTGGCGGTGGCGGAGCCGTCCAGGTTCGGGTGGGTGACGATGAGCCCGTCGTCGCCGCCCGGCCACACGTGCAGCGCCTCGTGGTGGCTGGGCATCCTGGGGATGGTCAGCTCCTTGTACCCCCAGGGCAGGTACTCCTGACGGAAGTCGGCGCGGGCGCCGCGGTGCATGAGCGTCCTGACCGTGGAGAACGCGCCGTCGGCGCCCACGACCGCGTCCGCCTCCGGCAGGGCGCTCAGGGTGGTGTCGAAGTGGAAGGCCACGCCGGCCGAGTCGGCCTGGTTGACCAGGCTGATGACCAGGTCGCGGCGGCGGATCGAGTGCAGGATCTCCGTCTGGCGGTTGCCGTACGGGTGGAAGGCGACCTTGCCGTCGGGCGCGTGTACGGCCCGGCCGCGCATGGGCACGGTCAGCGGCTGGATCTCGGCCATGAGCCCGACGTCGGTCAGCGCCCGCATGCCGCGGGCCGACAGGCCGAGGTTGATCGAGCGGCCCTCTTCGTCGTCGTAGCGGCGCGGGTCCGGCCGCCGTTCGTAGACCTCGACCTGGTGGCCGCGCCTGACCAGGTAGCAGGCGAGCAGGCTGCCCGCGGGCCCCGCCCCCACGATCGCGATCTTCACTGGGCCTCCCGCCGCGCCACGAGCAGTTCGTCGGTGCCCGGCGCCGACAGTGCCAGGCGCTCGATGCCGCTCAGCCCGGCCGCCGACGCCCAGCCGGCGACCTCGTCGAAGGTGTACAGGCGGCCGCCCTGGGTGGCGGCGAGGTTGAGGCTGAACCCGCCCAGGAGGGCGGTGTCGTGCGCTCCCGCGCCGTCCGGCGGGTCGGCGAAGGGTTCCAGGACGAGCAGGACGCCGCCGGGCCGCAGCGCGCGGGCCGTACGGGCGACCAGGTCGGCGCCGGCCTCGGGGTCGAGGCCGTGCACGACGTTGAACAGCAGCACGGCGTCGTGGCTGCCGTCGATGTGGTCGGCCAGGTCGCCGGGGACGAGCTGGATGCGCTCGGCCAGCCCGGCCTCCTCTACGTTGGCGCGGCCCTGCGTGAGCGCGCCGGGCAGGTCGACGACGGTCGCGGTCAGCTCGGGCGCGGCTTGGCAGAAGGCGATGCTGTAGATCGCGTGCCCGCCGCCGATGTCGAGGAGGCTGCCGCCGATCTCCGGGGCCGCCTCCACCACCGCCGGGGCCAGCATCCCGGCCAGCCCCGCCAGCATCGTCTGGAAGTCGCGCACCCGGTCGGGGCTGCGCTCCAGCCAGGGGTAGAACGGCTCGGGCGGGCGCCCGGTGCGTACCGCGTCCTCCAGCCCTTGCCACAGCTCGCCGAGCAGGTCGTGCCAGACGGCCAGGCTGGGCGCGAACCCGCCGTCGGCGTTGCGGTCGAGCCACGGGCTGGCGGGCGGGCCCGCCGTATAGAGGTCACCCGACTTGCGCAGGTAGCCGAAGCCCACGAGCGCGTCGAGCAGAACGGTCAGAGGCTCACCGGGCAGGCCGAGCTTCGCCGCCACGCCCGCGGCGGACTGCGGGCCGGCGCCCAGAACCTCGAAGAGGCCGAGCCGCTGAGCGGTCCCCGCCGTGCGGAAGGCCATGGCGCCGATCAGGTCGAGCAGGGCGCCAGGGCCTTGGTTCAGATCACGAAAGGAATGAAGGACGTCAGGATCTAGATAGAGCGGCATCCGAGGGCTCCTCGATGTCGGGCAGTTCCGTCTCCACCCGGCGCAGGCGCGGCTGGAGGTAGGCCAGAGGCGCGAGCACGAGCAGCCCGGCCCCGGCGAGCAAGAAGATGAAGGCGATCCCGCGGCCGGGACCGGTGCCTATCAGCGCCCCCACGCTGTCGGCCAGCGCCCCGCCGGGCGCGAGCATCGGCTCGAAGACCCGGTCGGCCAGCGGCCCCGCGGCCAGGTAGGTGAGGACGGTGGCGGCCTGGGTGACCATGCGGACCGCGCTGAGCACGCGGCCCAGCTCGTTCGGCGCGGTCTTGAGCTGGATGACGGTGATCCCGGTCCCCTGCACGAACGGCAGCGTGAACAGGAACGCGGGGGCGACCACGGCGATCAGCCAGGGCGAGGGGCTCAGGCTGTGGGCCGCCAGCAGCACGGCGCCCGCGACCATGAAGACAAGCATGCCGCGCACCCGCCGTTTCGGGCCGCCCCAGGCGCTCATCACCAGCCCGCCGGCGAAGATCCCCCCGCCGCCCGCGGCCATGAGCACACCGAGCACGGCGGCCGAGCCGAAGGACAGGATGAGCGGCTGGACGAGCACGCCGGCGATGCCGAAGAACAGGTTGTAGGCGGCGAGCAGGACGACCAGCCAGAACAGTCCTCGCCTGGTTCGCAGGTAGGACAGGCCGAAGGCCAGGTCGCGCAGCCACGGCTCGGCCGGTCTGCCCTCGCCGGGCCGGGTCACGGCCCGCGACAGGGGCACCAGGTGGAGCACCACCCGGGAGATCAGGAAGGCCGCCAGGTCGATGACGACCACCCCGGTGAGCCCGACGGCGACCAGCAGCGTGCCGGCCAGCAGCGGCGAGGCGATGCGGACGGCGTCGGCCACCTGCATCATGCCGTTGGCCCTGCCGAGCTGCTCCTTCGGCACCAGCAGGGGCATCATCGAGTGGTAGGCGGCCATCTGCGCGGTGCCGAAGACGGCGCCGACGGCGGTGACGACGTAGATGTGCCAGACCTGCAGCCCGCCGGTCGCCAGCAGCACCGCCAGGGCGCCGGTGGTCAGCGCGGCGCCCAGGTCGGCGCCCATCATGAGCTTGCGCCGGTCCCAGCGGTCGGCCAGCGAGCCGACCAGTGGCGCGAAGACCACCTCCGGGAGGATCGCGCAGAGCGTGATCGTGACGAACTGGGTGGCGGAGCCGGTCTGCTGGAAGACCCAGACGCCCAGCACGAAGCCGGTGATGCTGGAGGTGATGATCGACAGCAGCTGGGAGGACCAGATGATGACGAAGGGCCTAGGCACGACATCCTCCCGGGAGGGTTCCGGAGTCGATCAGGTCGTCGAGGTAGGCGTCGAGCAGGGCCGGCGCGGGCGGGCACACCAGCCCCGCCTGGGCGAGCCTGGCCTCGGTGGCCGAGCAGTCGAAGCGCGGGCCGCGCTCGTCGCCGTACTCGGCGAAGTAGGCGGGGAAGGCGGCGACCGGCAGCTCCTCGCCCTTCTCAAGCCGCTCACGCACCTCCGCCCGCCACTCCGACGCGGGTGACAGGGCCACGGCGACGCCGTGCGCGACCATGCCGTCCGCGAGCTGGGCCGAGCTGAGCGTGCCCGGATTGTGGTAATGGAAGTCGCCTTCGGCGCCGTTCCTGGCCAGGTGGCCGATGGCCGCGGCGACATGGTCCACGGGGGCCATGTCGAGCTGTTCGCCGTCGGGAACCGTGCCGAGCAGCGCGCACGTGGCCAGGAACCTGGCCAGGAAGTCGTTCTTGGGCACCTTCCCGGTACGGCTGTCGCCCGAGATCCGCGCCGGCCGGTGGATCGCCACCGGCAGCCCCGCCTCCCTCGCCGCGGCGGCCAGCCGGTCGGCCACCCACTTGCTCTGGTCGTAGCCGAGGTGCAGGTGTTCGGGGTCGGGAAGCAGATCGCCCTCGCGCACCACCCGCTCCCCCGGCGCCAGGTAGACGCCGAGCGTGGAGACCAGGTGCACGGGCGTGGCCGAGCGGGCGGCCAGGCGCAGGATCGCCAGCGTGCCGTCCACGTTGGCGGCCTTGAGCCGGGCGTAGGGGCGGGTGAAGTCGACGGCGCCGCCGTTGTGCAGGATCAGGTCCATCTCGCGGGCGGGCATGATCGGCCCGGTGGCCAGATCACCTGGTTCGGGGACGATCCGGTCGGTGAACTCCTCCTGCCACAGGCCGTGCGCTTCGAGGTTGCGGCGCAGGCGGTCGGCGGGGGCGGCGCCCCTGACCAGGCAGTGGACGGTCGCCGTCGAGCGGGTCAGCAGATCGGCGAGGAGGTGGGCGCCGAGGAAGCCGGTGGCGCCGGTGAGCAGGACCCGGCCGGGTTCGCGGCGGGGGCGGGCGGGGACCACGGCGTAGTCGGCCGGCAGGACGGCGTCGCCGTACAGGCCGGGCGGGGCGGTGGCGGGGGCGTGGCCGTCCAGGGCGGCGGCGAGCTCGGCCAGGTCGGCGCAGGCGAAGAAGACGGGCAGGTCGACGCGGACGCCGGTGGCGTCGGCGAGGCGGGTGACGGTGCGCGGGGTGAGCAGGGAGTGGCCGCCGAGGTCGAAGAAGTTGTCGCGGCGGCCGGCGCGCACGCCGAGCACCTCCTCCCAGACGGCGGCGACGGTCTCCTCGGTGGGGGTGCGCGGGCTCTCGTAGGCGACGGCGGCGATCTCGGGCTGGGGCAGCGCGCGGAAGTCGATCTTGCCGTGCGCGGTGAGCGGCAGGGTGTCCAGGGCGACGGCGGCGGCGGGCACCATGGCGGGCGGCAGCCGGTCGGCGAGGAAGGCGCGTAAGTCGGCGGTGGCCGGCGGGTTGCCGGTCAGGTAGGCGACCAGCCGGCCGCCCGCGGCGGTCACCACCGCCTCGCGGACGCCGGGGTGGGCGAGGCAGGCGCTCTCGACCTCGCCGGGCTCGATCCGGACGCCGTTGATCTTGAGCTGGCGGTCGGTGCGGCCGAGGAAGTCGAGCGTGCCGTCGGCGTGGCGGCGGACGAGGTCGCCGGTGGCGTACATGGTGGCGCCGGGCAGGAACGGGTCGGGCTGGAAGCGGGCGGCGGTCTGCTCGGGGCGGCCGAGGTAGCCGCGGGCGACGCACTCGCCGCCCAGGTGGAGCTCGCCGGGCACGCCGACCGGCGTGGGACGGCCGTGCCGATCCAGCACGTACGCGCGCACGTGCGGCAGAGCCGTGCCGATCGGCAGATGGGTGCGGCCGGTGAGCTCGCCCCCGTCGACGGTCCGGTAGACGGTCGCGCAGACCGTGGCCTCGGTGGGTCCGTAGTGGTTGTAGAAGGCGACCCGGCCGCCGGTGAGCGTGGCCCACGCGCGCAGCCGGTCCAGCGGGACGCTCTCGCCGCCGACCATCATGGTGGTGAGCGGGCCGGTGTCCACGGGGCCGTGGCCGGTCAGATCCTCCACCCACTGCTGCCACAGGGCGCTGGCGGTGTCGACCATGGTGATGCCGAGCCGTTCGCACAGCGCGAGCAGCGCGGGCCCGCCGAGCGCGGCGGGGTCGGGGTGCAGGACGAGCGCGGCGCCGCTGACCAGCGCGGGGAAGATGTCGCCGACCGAGGCGTCGAAGCTCAGCGGCGGCACCATGAGCACGCGCTGGCCGGGGCCGAAGCCGTGCGCGTCGCGGAAGGACATGGCCAGGCGCGCGGCGGTGCGGTGCTCGACGACGACGCCCTTGGGCGTGCCGGTCGAGCCTGAGGTGTAGATCACGTAGGCGGCGCCGGGTTCGCTCGCGCCGCCGGGCAGCCGTTCCACGCCCGCCTCGGAGATCACCGCGGCGCAGCCGTCCAGCATGAGCCGGGTCCTGGCCTCCGGCTGGGCCGGATCGACCGGCACGTACGCCGCGCCCGCCTTGAGCACGGCCAGCAGCGCCACGATCGCCTCGGGCCCGGCGCGCATCCTGATCCCGACCAGCGCGCCCGGCTCGACGGCGAGTTCCTCCGCCAGCAGGCCGGCCCGCCGGTCGAGCTCGGCGTAGGACAGCAGGCTCTCCTCGGTCACCACCGCCGGCGCGTCGGGGGTGCGGGCGACCTGCTGGGCGACGAGCCCGTCGAGCCGGTCGGGCAGCACCAGCGCCAGCTCGGCGGCGGTGAGCATCCGCAGCTCGCTCAGCCGCTCGCCCGGCCGCTCCACCATCTCCTCCAGCAGCCGCCGCAGGTGCGCGGCCATCCGCTCGACGGTGGCGGGTTCGAACAGCTCGCTGCTGTAGGTGAGCATGAACTGCAGGTGGCTCTCGTAGACGACCACGTCCACGGCCAGGTCGAACTTGGCGGGCGCCAGCCCCGAGATGACCGGGGTGCGCTCCAGCCCGGCGAGCGTGAGGCCGCCGGTGCCGTCCGCCAGTCCCTCGTCCGGGTTGTCGAGGTTGAGCATGGCCTGGATGAGGGTGCCGTCCTCGCCGTGCCGGCGTAACGCGGCGACCACCTCGTCGAAGGGCACCTCCCGGTGCGCGAACGACTTCAGCACCCTGCGGCGCACCCGCTTGACCAGGTCGCGCACGGTCGGGTCCCCTGCCAGGTCGGCGCGGAGCGCGAGCGTGTTCACGAACGGGCCGAAGACCTGCTCGAAGTCGACGTCCTCGCGCCCGGCGACGGGGATGCCGACGCAGAAGTCCTCCTGGCCCGAGTACCGGGCCAGCAAGGTCTGGAAGGCCGCGAGCAGCACCATGAACGGCGTGCACCGCTCGGCCCTGGCCAGCGCCGTCACCCGCGTCCAGAGCTCGGCGGGCATGCGGTGGATGACGAGGTCGCCGGCGCCGGTGGGCGCGGCCGGGCGCCGGTGGTCGGCGGGCAGGTCCAGCGCGGGCACGCCGCCCAGGTCGGCGGTCCAGAAGTCGAGGTGCGCGCCGTGGTCCTGCTCGCGCTGGCGCCGGGCGTACTCCGAGTACGGCGGCGCCGCCGGCAGCTCCGGCGCCGGTCCGCCGGAGGCGTGGGCCGCGTACAGGGCCGACAGCTCGGGGAACAGGATCCGCTCCAGTGACCAGGCGTCGCCGATGATGTGGTGCAGGACGAACACCAGCACGTGCTCCCGCTCGCCGACGCGCAGCAGGCTCACCCTGACCAGCGGGCCCGTGGCCAAGTCAAAGGGGCGGTTGGAGCGTTCGGACAGCAGCGCGGGCAGGTCGGCCTCGGTGGTGTCGAGGAGTTCGACGGGGACGGGGGCGGCGGGCCGTACCACGGCGGAGGGGACGCCGTCGGCTTCGGGAAAGACGGTACGCAGCACTTCGTGGCGGCTGGCCAGGTCGGTGAAGGCACGCTCCAGGGCGGCGACGTTCAGGGGGCCGGTCAGCCGCTCGGCGACGGCGATGTTGTAGGACGAACCTCCGCTGGAGAGGCGGTCGAGGAACCACAGGCGCTCCTGCGCCCTCGACATGACCGCACTGTGCATGAAGACCTCTCCTTGAGCACCATTTGGGAGGTTCAAAAACTCTTAGGAAACTTTCCTATTTATTAGCCGAGTTTGATGCTATACACAGGTGATGACCACAGACAAGGACTTGGCATGACGTCATGGGTGACCTCGCGGAACGCCGAGAGTTCCGAGCTGGCCGGGCTTGCCGACGCCGTGCTGCAACCCGGATTCAAGGGCACGACTCTGCCCGATTGGGTCCGCAAACGCCTTGCGACCGGCTTAGGCGGCATCGCCCTCTATTCGCGAAATTTGGTAGAAAAAGGACAGATAGAGGCACTTACGGCCGCAATCCGGGCAGAGAACCCGGACGTGATCCTCGCGCTCGACGAGGAGGGCGGCGACGTCACCCGCCTGGAGGCCTTCACCGGCAGCACGCGGCCCGGCAACCTCGCGCTCGGCGCGGCCGACGACCTCGTGCTGACCCGGGGAGTCGCCCAGGGCATCGGGCGCGACCTCGCGCGCGCGGGCGTGAACCTCAACTACGCGCCGGTCGTGGACATCGACGCGGGCCTGGACAACCCCGTGGTCGGCACCCGCGCCTTCGGCGCCGACCCCGAACTCGTCGCCCGCCACGCCGCGGCCTGGGTCACCGGCCTGCAGGCGGCGGGCGTGGCCGGATGCGCCAAGCACTTCCCCGGCCACGGCGCCACCGCCGTGGACTCCCACGACGCGCTGCCCACCGTCGAACTGCCCGCCGAGGAACTCGCCGTCACCGCCCTGGTCCCCTACCGCACCGTCATCGCCGCGGGCGTCAAGGCGATCATGACGGGCCACCTGCTGGTGCCCGCGTACGACGCCGGCGCCCCCGCCACGGTCAGCGCGCCCATCATGATGCGGCTGCTCCGCGAGGAACTGGGCTTCGAGGGCCTGATCGTCACCGACGGGATCGAGATGCCCGCCGTCTCGGCGGCGTATGGGCTCGGGGGCACCGCCGTACGGGCGCTGGCCGCCGGGGCCGACGCGCTCTGCGTGGGCGGGGAGAACGCCACGCCCGGCGTGGTCGGGCTGCTGCGCAACAGCATCATGGCCGCCGTCAACGACGGCACCCTGCCGGAGGAGCGCCTGGCCGAGGCCGCCGCCCGCGTCCGGTCCGTCGCCGCGTGGGCCGCCCGCCACCGCGACCCGTTCCCCCGGCTGCCCGGCGACGACGGCTCGGAGGCCGCCGCGCGGCGCGCGCTGCGCGTGAACGTCCGGCGTCCGCCCGCCGGATCGGGCCCGCCGCACGTGATCGAGCTGGACGCCCCCACCAACCTCGCCATCGACCCGGTCACCCCCTGGGGCCTGGGCATCCCTCTGGCCCGCCTGCTCCCCGGCACCACCGTCGTACGGCTGAGCGCCCCGGGCCCCGCCGAGCTGGACGAGGCGGTACACGCGGGCGCCGGGCGTCCCCTGGTGATCGTCCTCAGGACCGCCTACCGGCACGCCCACCTGACCGGCGCGGCCGACCGCGTCCTGGCCCGCGTCCCCGACGCCGTCGTGGCCGAGCTCGGCGTGCCGGGCGAGCGGGTGCCCGGCGCCGTGCACGTGGCGACGTCCGGCGGCACCACGCTGTGCTGCGAGATCGCCGCCGAGGCCCTGGCAGGCCTGCTCAGGAGCTGAGCAGTTCCTCCCTGGCCTGGTCGAGCGCGGCCAGCACCGCGCCACGCAGCACCGGGTTCTGCTCCATCGTGCTGGTGACCACCTGCGGCCGGACGGGGCAGATCCGCGCCACCGCCTCCTCCACCCGCGAGGTCAGGGCCGCGCCGCCCGCGTGGCCCACCTCGCCGGCCAGCACCACCAGCCCGGGGTCGAGGATCACGCACACGGCCGCCACGCCGAGGGCCAGGCGGTGGGCCAGCTCGTCGAGCAGCGCGTCGCCCCGCTCCCCCGCCGCCACGGCCACCCGGACCGCCTCGCCTGCCGAGGCCGCGGCGAAGCCGTACCCCTTGGCGAGTTCGGCGACCACTTCGGCGCTGACGAGCGACTGCAGGCCGCCCGCCAGCGTGGGCAGGCGGCCGGGCACGGCGTGGATGTCCTGGGGCAGCGGCACGCCGGGCACGGCGAGGTAGCCGATCTCGCCCGCGCTGCCCGAGCGGCCGCGGTGGAGCTTGCCGCCGAGCATGACCGCGAGGCCCAGGCCGCGGCTGGCCCACAGCAGCACGAAGTCGTCGATGCCCTGCGCGGCGCCGTCGGAACGCTCGGCGATGGCGGCGAGGTTGACGTCGTTCTCGATCGTGACCTCGCGCTTGAGGTCGCCGGCCAGCGCCTCGTGGATGCCTTCGTGCCAGCCGGGCAGGTCGAAGGAGAAGCGCACGTCGCCGCTGCGCGGGTCGACCACGCCGGGCGTGCCGATCACGACGCCGCGCAGCTTGGCCAGGCTGACCTTCGCGCTGCGGCAGGCCTTGACGATCGCGCCGTGCACGACCGGCACGGGGTCGTCGTGGCCGTTGGGGTCGACGCTGACCTCCGCGATCGTGCGGCCGTGGATGTCGGCGATCACGGTGGAGATGAGCTCAGGACCGACCTCCAGCCCCGCCACGAACGCGCTTGAGGAAACCACCGAGTAAAGGGCGGCGTTGGGCCCGCGCCCGCCGCCCTGCGTGCCGACGACCTCGACCAGCCCCCGCTCCTCCAGTCTGGAGAGCGTCTGCGAGGCCGTCACCTTGGACAACCCCGTCAGATCGCCGATCTGGCCCCGCGTCATGGGGCCGGTGGCCAGCAACAGGTCGAGCGCGGCCCGGTCGTTGATCTCTCTCAGCAACCTGGGCACACCAGGACGTCGCTCCACGCTGTATCCCACCGTCATTCAGTCAAGGTTGTTGGAAGTTTAGCGCTCCAGCTCTTGCGAATCATCGCAGGCGAACACGAGGATGGCTCATGACCATCCCCCGCGGCCCGCTCCTGCTCGGGCTGGGCGTCACTTTGCTCTTCGATGTGCTGCGTGTCTTTCTGCCCTCGTTGATCACGCTGTTCGGCCGCGCGGGCGAGACGCCACCCGAGCTGATGGGACTCTACGCCGCCGTATGGTTCATTCTGCCCTTCCTCGCCGCTCTGGTCAGGCCGAGGTGGGCTCTCGCGGGTGGCGCGGTCGCGCTCGTGCTGGCCCGGCTGCTGCTCCAGGCCGAGATCTCGCAGCTCTACGTCGCCTCGGCGGGCGTCAGCGCCGGTCTCGTCTTCCTGTACGGCAGCGCCCGCGCCATGCCCAGAACCTGGGCCGCCCCCGGCATCATGGGCGGCCTGGCCCTGTCGTTCACCGTCCACTTCCTGCTGGACGGCGTCGACCTGGTCTGGCGCGACGGCCCGGTGGCCTGGCTGGCGACCGCCACGCTGTGCGCCGCGCTCCTCGCCCTGACCTGGAGCTTCCGCCCGTCGGACGCCGATCCGGCCCCGTGGTCGGTGTGGTTCCTGGCGGGCCCGGTGATGCTGGTGGCCGGCATGTCGGCCACCGCGCAACGCACCGACTCGGGTCCGGGCGGCGGCTGGCTGTGGGTGATGCCCGTGGTGCTGGCGCTGGTCTTCTCCCCTTACCTGGCCACCCGGCCGCCGCGCTCGACCTGGAGCGCGATCGGCTTCGGCGTGTTGTGCGTGGCGGGCACCGTGTTCCTGCAGCCTTGGGCCGTCGTGGTAGGCGCCGCCGTGCTGATGGCGGTGCCCGGCGGTCCGGCCCGGCGGCCCGGCGCCGCCGTGCTGAGCGGCGGGCTGGTGTTCTTCCTGGGGCTGTTCGCCTACTACGCCGCTTATGACATGAACCTGGGCTTCCCCAACCGGGTCGTGCCCGTCGTGGCGGGCCTGCTGATCGTCGGCGTGGCGCTGTCGGCATATTTCCGGCATCGGCCACCGTCTTACGCCCTCGGCCGCATCTGGCGGCTGAGCGCCGCCGCGGTCGTGGTGGCGCTGCTGGCGGGCGCGACGGCCTACCAGCCGGAGCCGGCCGTACAGCGGAAGCAGGGTGACACGCTCAAGCTCATCGCCTACAACATCCGCATGGGCTTCGGCCTCGACGGCCGCCTCTCGCTCGACCGGATCGCCGCCTGGGCCGCCGCGCAGAAGCCCGACCTCGTCCTGCTCAGCGAGGTGGATCGCGGCTGGCTGCTCAACGGCGGCCACGACGACCTGGCCCGCATCGCCCGCGGCCTCGGCATGAGCTACTACTTCGCCCCGGCGGCCGACGAGCTGTGGGGCGACGCCCTCCTGACCAACCTGCCCGTAAACGCGCTGACCTCGCACAGGCTGGGCGCGCACGACTACCCCACCGGCGCCCAGGCCCAGACGTTCACGGTCGAGGTGGGCGGCAAGGAGATAGGCGTCGTCAACACCCACCTGCAGGCCCCGGAAGGCCAGGCGCCCGAGGTGGCGGCGATCGTCCGCGGCCTGCGCGCGGGCGGGCGGCCCGTGGTGCTGGCCGGAGACCTCAACCTGCGGCGCGGCGACCCGGGCATGCGCGTGCTGGAGTCGGCGGGCCTGACGGACCCGCTGGTCGCGCTCGGCGACCCGCCCACCTCACCGGCCGACGCGCCCAAGGAACGCATCGACCACGTGCTCGTCAGCGAGGGTCTGACGGTCGCGTCGGCGGAGGTGCCGCCCCTGCGGCACTCCGACCACCTGCCCGTTTTGGTGGTCCTGCGCATAACCAGTGTTGACCACCAGGGATAATCGACAACATGCGCCTTTCCGCTCGTGTCGACTACGCCCTCCGTGCCGCCGCCGAACTCGCCGCGGCCGGTGCCGGCCCCACCACCGTGGGCGAGCTCGCCAAGGAGCAGGACATGCCGCCCAAGTACCTGGAGAACATCCTGCTCCAGATGCGCCGCGCCGGGCTGGTGCGCGGCCAGCGTGGCCCGGAGGGCGGCTACGTCCTGGCCCGTCCGGCCGGCGAGATCAGCCTCGCCGACGTCATCAGGGCCGTCGACGGCCCCCTCGCCAACGTGCGGGGCGAGCGCCCCGAGCACGTCGGCTACCGGGGGCCCGCCGAATCGCTGCAGGCCGTCTGGATCGCGCTGCGGGCCACCGAACGCGCCATCCTCGAAGAGGTGACGCTCGACCAGGTGGCCACCGGCGCCCTGCCCGAGCGGGTCCGCCAGCTAGCCGCCGACCCCGCCGCCTGGGACTGACCCCGGGACCTGCGCCTGGCCCGGACCCGGGCCTCGATCTGAGCCTGGGCCTGGATCGGGGTCGGGCCCCCGGCTCGCGCCGCGGGCCGCCGCCCAGAGCAGCAGCAGCGCGGCCAGCTCGACGATCGCCGCGGCGGCCGGGAGCACGGCGCTGCCCCACGCCTCCAGCAGCAGGCCGCCGAGCGCGCCGCCGCCGGACACGCCCACGTAGACCGCACTGCTGTTGAGCGCGAGCGCCTGCGGGCCGGCCGTACCCGCGAGAGCCAGCAGCCGCGTCTGGGCGGGCGGCGGGATCCACCACGAGACGCCCGCCCACACCGCCAGCAGCGGCAGCAGCGCCAGCAGCGGCACCGGCCGGACGAACCAGCACGCGGTGAAGGCCGCCATCACGGCGGTGAAGCCGCCGACACCCACCAGCAACGCCCGGTCGGCGCCCCAGGCGTCCGCGGCCCGCCCGCCGAGCTGCCCGCCGGCGAGCCCGGCGACTCCGGCCAGTACGAAGATCCAGCCCAGCTCCGCCGCCGACACCCCGGCGAGGTCGCGCAGGTAGGGGGCCAGGTAGGTGAGCACCATCATGCTGCCCATCACGATCGCGACGATGCCGAGGAGCCCGAGTAGCACGGGCCGCCTGGCCAGCGGGCGCAGCCGCTCGGCGATCGGCATCGCCGGCACCGGCGGCAGCTCGGGCAGCGTCCAGCGCACGGCCACCAGCGCGACGACGCCCAGCGCGCCCCCGAGCCCGAACGTGGCCTGCCAGCCGAAGGCGCCGCCGACCCAGGTCCCGATCGGCACGCCCAGCGCGAGCGAGCCGGTCAGCCCGCCCATCACCAGGGCCAGGTACTGCCCGCGGCGTCCCTCGGGCGCGAGCGCGGTGGCGATGGCGTAGGCGGCGGGCACCACCGCGGCGGCGGCCAGCGCGGCCAGCACCCGCAGGCCCATGAGCAGCGCGTACGACTCGGTGAAGGCGGCGGCCCAGTTGGCGGCCACGAACACCAGCAGCGCCCAGGTGACCAGCCCTCTGCGTGACCAGCGCGCGGTCACCACCGAGGCCACGGGCGCCCCGAGCGCGAAGGCCAGCGAGAACACGGTCACCAGCTGCCCGGCCGCCGCTTCGCTGACCCCGAGGTCGGCGGCGATGGCGGGCAGGACACCGGCGATGACGTAATCGTCGGTGGCGAAGGCGAACGTGGTGAACATCAGCGCGAACAACCACGCGGGCATGACTCTCCCCTCGATAAAGGTAACACTCGTTACCCATATAAGGTAACGAGTGTCACCCCACCCGCGTCAAAGGGAAATCCGGATGGCCAGGACGCCCGACCCGCAGCGCCGGTCCGAGCTGCTCGACCAGATCGTCGACTACCTCGCCGAGCACGGCCTGTCCACGCTGTCCATGCGGCCGCTGGCCGAGCATCTGGGCAAGTCCACGCGGGTGCTGACCCATCACTTCTCCGACAAGGAAGAACTCCTGTCGGCCACCATGCGCCGCCTCGACGAGCGTCACCGCGCCTGGTTGCGTTCCCTGCCCGGATGGGAGGGTGGCGACAGTGTCGGCACGATCGTGCGCCGCACCTGGGACTGGCAACTGCGCGAGGAGAACCTGCCCGTCGCCCGCCTCATCCACGAGATCGAGGGCCTGGTCGCGGGCGGGCGCCTGGCCGGGCACGTGCCGGAGCTGTTGTCGGACCGCTCCGCCTTCGTGGCCGGGCTGTTGCGCGAGCGGGGCGTACCGGAGAAGGACGCCCGGCGCATCTCCACGCTGGTCAACTCCGCCTACACCGGCCTGCAGCTCGACTTCCTGACCACCGGCGAGCGCGAGCGCGTGGAGGGCGCGCTCGACCAGCTCACCACGATGCTGGACGTGTGGGTGGCCGAGCATGCCCGAGGGTGACGCCGTCTACCGCACCGCCGCCCGGCTGCGCGAGGCGCTCGACGGGCGCGTGCTGACGCGCACGGACTTCCGGGTGCCGCGCCACGCCACCGCGGACCTGTCCGGCCGCACGGTCCTCACCACGGCCTCGTACGGCAAGCACCTGCTCACCAGGGTAGAAGGCGGCCTGACCGTGCACACACACCTGCGCATGGACGGAAGCTGGCGGATCATGGAACCGGGCCGCCGCCTGCCACCCGGCGACCAGGTACGCCTCGTGCTGGCCACCGCCGAACACCAGGCCGTGGGCCTCAAACTCGGCATGGTGGACCTGGTCAAGGACGAGCGCCAGATCATCGGGCACCTGGGCCCGGACCTGCTCGGAGAGGGATGGGACGCGGCGGAGGCGGTCGGCCGGCTGCGCGCGCGACCGGAGAGAAGCATCGGAGAGGCGCTGCTGGATCAGCGCAATCTCGCGGGCATCGGGACGATCTACCGGGCCGAGACACTCTTCCTGCGCGGCGTGTGGCCATGGCGGAAGGTCGGCGAGATCGAGAATCTGGACAGCCTGGTCTCGCTGGCGCAGCGCTTGCTCGACGCCAACAAAACACACGCGGGCACGGTGACCACAGGCGACCGCCGTCCGGGCAACCAGACGTGGGTTTACGGCAGGGCCGGGCGACCCTGTCGCCGATGCGGCACCCGCATCAGCCGCGGGGAGATGGGGGCACAACCACAGGAACGCCTGATCCTGTGGTGCGGGAACTGCCAGCCGCGCTAGGCGGCCACCATGTCCTTCACCTCGGGGAACACCGAATCGGAGATCGAACCGGGGACCGACTCGGAAAGGGGCAGACGCTCGTGCTCGGGCGCGTCGGCGAGAACGGGAGCAGCCTGGAGTTCGGCCAGCGCGAACTGGTCGGACACCTCACGAAGCACCTGCGACAACGGCACACCCAAGGCACCGCAGATCGAGGCGAGCAGCTCCGACGATGCTTCCTTCTGCCCACGCTCGACCTCGGACAGGTATCCGAGCGAGACACGCGCAAGCGTCGACACTTCGCGAAGGGTGCGACCCTGCCGCACCCGCAGCCGCCGCAACACGTCACCGAGCAGCTGACGCAGCAGAATCATCTGTCGCTCCCTCCCCGGCGCGGATGTCGGCACCACGCCTCGCGCGATCGGACTCTTCTTCTTGGGTTCGTACATACTCCTCGCCGTCATCATCGGGCGTCGCCGCTGCGTCGCACGTGGCTTGTCAGGCCCGCCGGCCGGGCGCTCAATGCTTGCTGATGGCTCACGGACCTCACTCACAGCTCCACCGTACCCGTATCCACCGACACCGCGTCAGACCGTGCTTGGCATGTTCGCTGGGGACGTAACACGGTAATCACCCGGAATGTTCCCCATTGCTCCGCTTCAGCACACCTGCGAGGAGATCGACAGCCTCGTCCACCGTCCTTACCCGGATCTCCTGCCTCGACCCTCCTCGCCCCAGATTTCGCCGCCAAACCTGGTCACCAGGTCCGCTCACGGCGATGTGCACGGTGCCCACGGGCTTGCCGTCCTGCGGGTCGGGTCCGGCCACTCCCGTCACGGCCAGGCCGTAGGTGGCACCGCACAGCTTCGCCGCGCCCCGCGCCATCGCCGCCGCCACCTCGGGGTGCACCGCACCCTCCCGCCGCAGAAGATCCTCCGGTACGGCCAGCAGCGCGTGCTTCAGATCCGTGGCATAGGCGATCACCCCGCCACGGAACGCCCTGGAGGCCCCCGGGACGCCGGTGAACGCCGAACCCAGCAGCCCGCCGGTCAGCGACTCGGCCACGGCCAGGGTCGCGGACTGGCGTACCAGGAGATCGAGGGCCTCGGCGGCGCGGCCGGCGCTCACTCGCCCCGCACCCGCCTGGCCACGCCGCGCAGCCGGATCGCCCGGAACACGTAGTCGACGCCCGTGCCCACGGTGACCACCACCGCCGCCCCCATCACCACCCAGCGCACCGGGTCGGAGCCCCAGGGCAGGATGTACAGGACGATCGCGGCTATCTGCAGGACCGTCTTGACCTTGCCGCCGTAGCTGGCCGGGATGACCGCGTGGCGCAGCAGGACCAGCCGCAGCAGCGTGATGCCGAGTTCACGGCCGAGGATCACGATCGTGACCCACCAGCCCAGCTCGCCCAGCACCGACAGGCTCACCAGCGCCGCCCCGGTCAGCGCCTTGTCGGCGATCGGGTCGGCGATCTTGCCGAAGTCGGTGATCAGGCCGTAGCGTCTGGCCAGCTCTCCGTCGAGATGGTCGGTGATCGAGGCCACCGCGAACACCCCGAGCGCGGCCAGCCGCCAGCCCATGCCGGGCAGGAACAGGCAGACAACGAAGAAAGGGACGAGCACCATCCGGACGACCGTGAGGACGTTGGCGATGTTCCACGGGCTGACCACCCGGCGCTCGTCCTTCGTCACGGGCTGGCCTTGATACGCGCGATCAGGTCGACCCCCTCGGCGTCGACCGCGACCGCGCGCACGATCTGGCCCGGCACCAGGCCGATGCCCTGAACCGTCACGGAACCGTCCACCTCGGGACCCTGGTGGGCCGCGCGGCCCTCGTAGCCGCCGTCGCCGAGGTCCTCCTCGATGAGCACGTCGAGCTCGGTGCCGATGCGCTCCTCCGCGCGCTGCGCGGTCAGCTCCTCGGCCAGCTCGGTCAGCATCCGCACCCGCTCGTCGACGACGTCCTGGGCGAGCTTGCCCGGCAGCGAGGCCGCCTCGGTGCCGTCCTCGTCGGAGTAGCCGAAGACGCCGATCACGTCGAGCCTGGCCGACTCCAGGAAGCGCACCAGCTCGCCGAACTCCTCCTCGGTCTCGCCGGGGAAGCCCACGATGAAGTTGGAGCGCACGCCCGCCTCCGGCGCCTTGTCGCGGACGGCGTCCAGGAGCTCCAGGAAGCGCTTGGGGTCGCCGAAGCGGCGCATCCGGCGCAGCACCGAGCCGCTGGCGTGCTGGAAGGACAGGTCGAAGTAGGGCGCGATGCCCTCGGTGCCGGCGAGCACGTCGATCAGTCCGGGGCGCAGCTCGGCGGGCTGCAGGTAGCTGGCCCGCACCCGCTCGATGCCCTCGGTCGCGGCCAGCTTGGGCAGCAGCTTCTCCAGCGCGCGCAGGTCGCCCAGATCCTTGCCGTAGGACGTGGAGTTCTCGCTCACGAGCACGAGCTCGCGCACCCCGCGGTGGGCCAGCCAGTCGGCCTCGGCCAGCAGCTCCTGCGGGTCGCGCGAGACGTAGGCGCCGCGGAAGGCCGGGATCGCGCAGAACGAGCAGCGGCGGTCGCAGCCCGAGGCCAGCTTCAGCGAGGCGACCGGGCTCTCGTCGAGCCGCCTGCGCAGCACCCTCGGCCCGCTGGCCGGCGCCAGCCCCTCGGGCAGATCGCCGTGACCTGGGATGGCGGACTTGGGCGCGGTGGCACGATCCACCGGCGAGATGGGCAGCAGGGTACGGCGGTCGCGCGGCGTGTGCGGCGTCAGCGACCTGCCGTCGAGCACGTCGTCGAGGCGCTCGCCGATCTCGGCGTAGTCGTCGAAGGAGATGACCGCGCTCGCCTCGGGCAGAGCCTCGGCCAGCTCCTTGCCGTAGCGCTCGGCCATACATCCGGCCGCGACCACCTTCGCGCCGGAGTCGGCGGCGGCCAGCAGCGTGTCGATCGAGTCCTTCTTCGCAGAATCGATGAAGCCGCACGTATTGACGACGACGACATCGGGGTCGTCGTCACCGAGCTGCCAACCGGCAGCCTCGATGCGCGCGGCGAGCTCTTCGGAGTCGACCTCGTTGCGCGCGCAGCCCAGGGTGATCAGCGATACGGACTTTGACATGGTGAACACTACGGTATCGGGAGTTGGCCACTACCTTCACCGTGGCCGGGGTGCAGATGGCCCGAACGAGCGCCGCACCGTCTCCCCACGCCCGCCGGGCTGACCCAGATCCTTGCCGTTGACCTGCAGCAAGACCGCTCCGGCATCGCCGAAGAGCAGCTTCATCTGAGTCGGGGCCCGCCACGTCGAGCTCTTGCCCGCCGCCAGCGTCCCGGCGAACAGCTTGCGCCCCTTCGCGTCCCGCACGTTCAGATAGGACGAGCGCTTCGCCTCCACCTTCACCACGACAAGATCCTTCATCGCGGGCACGGCCGGCGCCGGCTTCTTCGGCACCGGCGGCGGCTCGGTGAACGGCGTGTTGGGCGGCACGCTGGGCGCCGCCGAGACCGGCGTGACGTCGGCGACCCGCGTCTCCCCCGATCCGCCCATCACCCGCACGACCCCGAACACCACCACGATCGCCAGCGCCACCCCCAGCGCCATCGTCCAGTTGGGCCCGCGCCGCTCGCGCAGCTTCACCCGGCGGTCGGCCTGGAAGATCGTGGCCGCCCGCACCGGCATCGGCACGCCGCCGTGATGCTCGTCATAGAGGTGGACCATGGCCTCGGGATCGAGGCCGACCGCCCTGGCCATCGCCTTGATGTGCCCCCTGGCGTAGAAGTCGCCCCCGCACAGGGAGAAGTCATCGCGTTCTATCGCGTAGATCAGCGCCTCGCGCACGCGCGTGGTCGCGCTGAGCTGACCTACCGTCAGCCCCGATGCCCGTCTGGCCGCAGCCAGCGTGGACCCAATGCTCTGCTCCTGCACGGCAAACGCCTCCCCGCCCCCGACGTTGCGTAGTGGTCCATATTCAACCAGTAATCGCCGGGCGGGGAAGCATTGGGGTCACTCGCCGCGCAGGTCGGCCAGCAAACCCGCGAGTTCGTCGGGCTTCACCATGACCTCGCGGGCCTTGGAACCCTCGCTCGGGCCGACCACGTTCCGGCTTTCGAGCAGGTCCATGAGCCGCCCGGCCTTGGCGAACCCGACGCGCAGCTTGCGCTGGAGCATCGAGGTCGAGCCGAACTGCGTGGTGACGATCAGCTCGGCCGCCTGCAGCAGCAGGTCGAGGTCGTCGCCGATGTCCTCGTCGATCTCCTTCTTGACCGTCACCGCCGCCACGTCGTCGCGGTACTCCGCCTGCATCTGCCCCTTGCAGTGCTCGACGATCCCCGCGATCTCCTTCTCGGAGACGAACGCGTTCTGGATGCGGATGGGCTTGCTCGCGCCCATCGGCAGGAACAACGCGTCGCCCTGGCCGACGAGCTTGTCGGCGCCGGGCTGGTCGAGGATGACCCGTGAGTCGGTGAGGCTGGAGACGGCGAAGGCGAGCCGGGAAGGCACGTTCGCCTTGATCAGGCCGGTCACGACGTCCACCGACGGGCGCTGGGTGGCGATCACCAGGTGGATGCCGGCGGCGCGGGCGAGCTGAGTGATGCGGACGATGGAGTCCTCGACGTCACGCGGGGCGACCATCATCAGGTCGGCCAGCTCGTCCACGATCACCAGCAGGTACGGGTAGGGCTGGTAGACGCGCTCGCTGCCCGGCGGCGGCTTGAGCTGGCCCGCCCGCACGGCCTTGTTGAACTCGTCCACGTGCCGGAAACCGCTGGCCGCCAGGTCGTCGTAGCGGCGGTCCATCTCGCCCACGACCCAGTCGAGGGCCTCGGCGGCCTTCTTCGGGTTCGTGATGATCGGGGTGATCAGGTGGGGGATGCCCTCGTAGACACTGAGTTCCACCCGCTTGGGGTCCACGAGCACCATGCGGACCTCGTCCGGGGTGGCGCGCATGAGGATGCTCGTGATCAGGCCGTTCACGCAGACGGACTTACCGGCGCCGGTGGCGCCCGCGATGAGCAGGTGCGGCATCTTGGCGAGGTTGGCGACGATCGTGCGCCCCTCGACGTCCTTGCCCAGGCCCACGATCATCGGGTGGTGGTCGGCCTGCGCCACCTGTGCCCGCAGCACGTCGCCGAGCGCGACAAGATCCTTGTCCGCGTTGGGAATCTCGACCCCGATCGCCGACTTACCCGGGATCGGCGACAAGATCCTGACATCCGCCGATTTAACGGCATAAGCAATGTTTTTGGTGAGGGCGGTGACTTTTTCCACCTTCACGGCGGGCCCGAGCTCGATCTCGTACCGCGTCACCGTCGGACCGCGCGTGAACCCCATCACCTGCGCGTCGATCGTGAACTGCTCCAGCACGCTGGTCAGCGCGTTGACCACGACGGTGTTCGCCTTGGTCTGCGGCTTCGGCGCCGAGCCCGGCTTGAGGCTCTGAAGATCCGGCAGCTGGTACGGCCCGGCCTGCGGCGACAGGACAAGTTGCTCCACCTTGCGCGGAGCCGGGCTCGGCTCCGGCAGCTCCGGCTTACGGGCCTCAGGACCGGCCGGCTCCTCCTCGTCCGTGAGCCCCGGCACGATCTCCGGCGAATGGTCGCCGCGCTTGTCCTTGTCCTTCTCCGCCAGGACCGGCGTGTCATAGGGCTTGACCAGGTCGCCGACCTCCGGCTCGCCCGGCTTCTTGGCCCTGGTCCGCTTCTTGCCCTGGTCGCCGGGTTGCGCGGGGCCGTGCCGTTCGAACAAGAGGTGCTTGAGCTCGGCCAGCCGTTCCGGAATGCGGTGGACCGGCGTGGCCGTGATCACCAGCACGCCGAAGCCCGACAGGATCAGCAGCAGCGGGATCGTGATGAACGGCGGCAGAATGCTGTGCGGCGGCGCCGAGACGATGAACCCGATGATGCCGCCGGCCTCCGACACCTTGTCCATGCCGTCGGTCTTGGTCCCCGAGGGGTACGGCACGCCGTTCGCGACGTGGATGACGCCCAGCACGCCGATGAGCAGCGCGCTCCAGCCGATCACCATGCGGCCGGTGTCGGCGTTCTGGTCGGGGTGGCGCAGGAACCGCCAGGCCAGCAGCCCGAGCAGCAACGGCAACGCCCAGGCCAGCGACCCGAACACGCCCTGGACCACCACGTTGACCACGTCGGAAACGGCGCCCCTGGCATCGCGCCACGTCATGGCGGCCAGCACGATCGCACCGGCCAGCACCGCCAGCCCGACACCGTCACGCCGATGGGCGGGATCAAGCTCACGGGCACTGGAGCCGAGCGCACGGGCGGCGCTGCCGATACCGTTGGCCAGCAGCATCCACAGCCCGACGATCAGCTTGCCGATCATCGTGAAGATCCAGCTGATGGGGTCCTGGTGGGTCACGGACGACTTGCGGGCCGAGCCCGTCCCCTTCGCCTTGGGGCGTCCCGCCGACGAGGACGTCCGCTTGGCAGGGGTCGCCCGCGACGAGTTCGACCGCTTCGCCGGCCCCTTCGGTGCGCTTTTCGGCGTACGGGTGGCCATGATGCCAAAGGTACGTCCCCAACCCCCGCCACGGCACAGAGGCTCGCCGTTGCGCCCGAAAAATCCCCTTTCCCCCACCACCCCCACCCACCCCACCCGGCGGGCCAGGACTGCGGGCGAGGTGGGCTGTGGGAGCCCCGGAGGATGACTGGATGTTGCTTAGGGGTCTGGTGGGCCTTCGGGTAGGGATGTGGGGGTTGGGGTCAAGGGGTGGGGTGGAGGGTGTCGAAGGCGGATTGCATGGCGTTGACCCGGTCGGCCAGGTCCTTGATCGCGTCACGGAGGCCGTCGTCGTCCGGGACCGCCGCCGTCAGTGTGGTCAGGCGCTCCTCCACGGACTTCAGGCGGTCGGCGAACGTGGTCAGCGCCTGGGCGTTGCGGGTCAGGTCGGGGTCGCTGCGGAGCAGGTCGCGCAGCAGGGCGGCCTGTTCGCGCAGCATGTGGCTCTTGCGGGACAGTTCGATGAACACCGCCACCTTGCTGCGGAGCACCCAGGGATCGAAGGGTTTGGTGATGTAGTCCACGGCCCCGACGGCGTAGCCGCGGAAGGCGGCGCCCGAGCCGGTGTCGGTTCCGGTGAGGAAGATGATGGGCACGTCGCGGGTCTGGTCGAGGCGTTTGATGTGGGCGGCGGTCTCGAAGCCGTCCATGCCGGGCATCAGCACATCCAGCAGCACCACGGCGAAGTCGTGGCGCAGCATGAGCTTCATGGCCTCCTGCCCCGACCTGGCCTTGAACAACTGCTGCTGCAGCGGCCGCAGCACCGCCTCCAGCGCGACCAGGCTCTCGTCCTTGTCGTCGACAAGGAGGATCTTGACCTGGCGGATCATTCTGTACTCTCCTCCGCTTCGGCGGCGCGCTCGCCGTCGAGCCAGCCGCGCATCACCTCCAGCAGGTGATCGAGGTCGACGGGCTTGGGGACGTAGCCGGACGCGCCGCAGGCGATGGTCTTCTCCCGGTCACCGGGCATCGCCTTGGCCGTCAGCGCGATGATCGGCAGGTCGGTGAAGCGGGGCATCTGCCGTACGACGCCGAGCGTCTCGTAGCCATCCATCTCGGGCATCATCACGTCCATGAGCACCAGGGCGATCTTCTCCTCGCGTTCGAGCGCCTCGATGCCCTCGCGGCCGTTCTCGGCGTAGATGACCTCCATGCCGAGGCGGCCGAGGACGTGGGTGAGGGCGTAGACGTTGCGGATGTCGTCGTCGACGATGAGGACCCGCTTGCCGGCGAAGGCGGCGCCCACGGGCCCGTCGACGAGCGCGCTGAGCTGGGCCGCCGACTGCCACAGTTCGTCGCCGCTGTCGACGACCGGCCATTCGGCCTGGGGCGGGGCGGCGCGGGTGTCGACGGCCTTGCGCAGCGGCTCGGTGGGCAGCCACGCGGGCTCGAGAGCCGCGGGCTCGGCGCCGCCCGACTCGACGGTGACGCTGGTCGCGGGGCAGACGGCGGGCACGAACAGGGTGAACGTGCTGCCGCGCCCGGGTTCGCTGACGGCGTGGATCTGGCCGCCGAGCAGCCGGGCGATCTCGCTGCTGATGGACAGGCCGAGGCCGGTGCCGCCGTACTTGCGGCTGGTGGTGCCGTCGGCCTGCTGGAAGGCGCCGAAGATGGCGGGCAGCTTGTCGGCGGCGATGCCGATGCCGGTGTCGGAGACGGCGAAGGCGATCACGTCGCCGGGCCGGGTGGGGCCGTCGCCGCCCTCGCAGGCGAAGGCGCCGGCGTTGGAGACGGCCAGGCGTACCTCGCCGCTGCTGGTGAACTTGACCGCGTTCGACAGCAGGTTGCGCAGGATCTGCTGCAGCCGCCGCTCGTCGTTGAACATCTCCCGCGGTACTCCGGGGTGCACTTCGATCTCGAAGGTGAGACCCCTGTCGACGGTGAGCGGGCGGAAGGTGGCGTCGACGTAGTCGAGGACCTTGCTGAGCGGCAGGTTCTCCGGGCGCACGTCCATCCGGCCGGCCTCGATCTTGGACAGGTCGAGGATGTCGTTGATGAGCTGGAGCAGGTCGCTGCCGGCGTTGTGGATCGTGGAGGCGAACTCGACCTCCTGCGCGGACAGGTTGTTCTCGGGGTTGTCGGCCAGCAGCCTGGCCAGGATGAGCAGGCTGTTGAGCGGCGTACGCAGCTCGTGCGACATGTTGGCCAGGAACTCCGACTTGTAGCGCGAGGAGGTGGCCAGCAGGTGCGCCTTCTCCTCCAGCGCGGCGTTGGAGCGGCGCAGTTCGGCCTGCTGGCGCTGGAGTTCGTCGGAACGGCCCTGCAACTGCTGGGCCAGCCGCTGTGACTCCGACAGCAGCGACTCGGTCCTGGCGTTGGCGATGATCGTGTTGATGGCCACGCCGATCGTGACCACGAACTGGTCGAAGAAGGCCAGGTGGACCTCGCTGAAGCGGCTGAAGGAGGCCAGTTCGACGACGCCGAGCACCTTGTCCTCGAACAGGATCGGCAGCACGACCACGCTGGCGGGCGCGGCCTCGCCGAGCCCGGTGTGGACCTTGATGTAGTCGGCGGGCACGTCTTCGAGCAGGATGCGCTTCTTCTCCAGCGCAGCCTGGCGGATCAGGCCGGGGCCCTCGGTGCCGGGGTCGGGGAGCACGTCGCGGTCGTGGGCGGCGCCGTACCCGGCGATGAAGGCGAGCGCGCCGTCGCGCGCGTCGAGGTCGGCGAGGTAGAACGCGCCGAACTGCGCGCTGACCAGCGGGGTGAGCTCGCGCAGGATGAGGTCGGCGACCTCGACGAGGTCGCGGTGTCCCTGCATGAGTCCGGCGATGCGGGCGAGGTTGGACTCCAGCCAGTCCTTGGCGCGGGTGGTCTCGCGCAGGTTGGCGACCATGAGGTTGACGTTGTTCTTGAGCTCGGCGACCTCGCCCTTGGCTTCGAGGCTGATGCTGCGGCTGAGGTCGCCCTGGGCGACGGCGCTGGCGACCTCGGCGATCGCGCGCACCTGGGTGGTGAGGTTGCCGGCGAGCTCGTTGACGTTCTTGGTGAGGCGTTCCCAGGTGCCGTAGACGCCTTCGACCTCGGCCTGGCCGCCGAGGCGGCCTTCGGATCCGACCTCGCGGGCCACGCGGGTGACCTCGGCGGAGAAGGACGAGAGCGTGTCGACCATGGTGTTGATCGTGGTCTTGAGCTCCAGAATCTCGCCGCGGGCGTCCACGTCGATCTTCTTGGACAGGTCGCCGTTGGCGACGGCGGTGGCCACCTGGGCGATGTTGCGTACCTGGGAGGTGAGGTTGGAGGCCATGAAGTTGACGTTGTCCGTGAGGTCTTTCCAGACGCCGGAGACGCCGCGGACCTGGGCCTGACCGCCCAGGCTGCCTTCGGTGCCGACCTCGCGGGCCACTCGGGTGACCTCGTCGGCGAAGGCCGAGAGCTGGTCGACGGTGGTGTTGATGGTGTCCTTGAGCTGCAGGATCTCGCCCCGGGCATCGACGGTGATCTTCTTGGACAGGTCGCCGTTGGCGATGGCCGTGGTGACGACGGCGATGCTGCGTACCTGGGAGGTGAGGTTGGACGCCATGAAGTTGACGTTGTCCGTCAGGTCCTTCCAGACGCCGGAGACGCCGCGGACCTGGGCCTGACCGCCCAGGCGGCCCTCCGTACCGACCTCGCGGGCCACTCGGGTCACCTCGTCGGCGAAGGCCGAGAGCTGGTCGACCATCGTGTTGATGGTGTCCTTGAGCTGCAGGATCTCGCCCCGGGCATCGACGGTGATCTTCTTGGACAGGTCTCCTTCCGCTATGCCGGTGGTGACCTGGGCGATGTTGCGTACCTGGGAGGTGAGGTTGTCGGCCATGAAGTTGACGTTGTCGGTCAGGTCCTTCCAGACGCCCGAGACGCCCTTCACCACCGCCCGGCCGCCGAGCTGGCCCTCCGTGCCGACCTCGCGGGCCACGCGGGTCACCTCGTCTGCGAAGGAGGAGAGCTGGTCGACCATGGTGTTGATGGTGTTGGTCAGCTCCAGGATCTCGCCCTTCACCTCCACGGTGATCTTCCTGGACAGGTCGCCCTGGGCCACGGCCGTGGCCACCTGGGCGATGGAGCGCACCTGGGTGGTCAGGTTGTCGGCCATGAAGTTGACGTTGTCCGTCAGGTCCTTCCAGACGCCGGACACGCCGCGTACCTGGGCCTGACCGCCCAGGCGGCCCTCGGTGCCGACCTCGCGGGCCACCCGGGTCACCTCGGCGGCGAACGCGGACAGCTGGTCCACCATCGTGTTGACGGTGTCCTTGAGCTGCAGGATCTCGCCCTTCACGTCAACGGTGATCTTCCGCGACAGGTCGCCCTGGGCCACGGCGGTGGCCACGGTGGCGATGTCGCGTACCTGCGTCGTCAGGTTGGACGCCATGAAGTTGACGTTGTCGGTCAGGTCCTTCCAGACGCCCGAGACGCCCTTCACCACCGCCCGGCCGCCGAGCTGGCCCTCCGTGCCGACCTCGCGGGCCACGCGGGTCACCTCGTCGGCGAACGCCGAGAGCTGGTCCACCATCGTGTTGATGGTGTCCTTCATCTGCAGGATCTCGCCGCGCGCGTCCACGGTGATCTTCTTGGACAGGTCGCCGTTGGCCACGGCCGTGGTGATCTGGGCGATCGAGCGCACCTGGGAGGTGAGGTTGTCGGCCATGAAGTTGACGTTGTCGGTGAGGTCCTTCCAGGTGCCGGAGACCCCGCGCACGTCGGCCCGGCCGCCGAGCTGGCCCTCGGTGCCGACCTCGCGGGCCACCCGCGTGACCTCGCTGGCGAACGCGGACAGCTGATCGACCATCGTGTTGATGGTGTCCTTGAGCTGCAGGATCTCGCCGCGCGCGTCGACGGTGATCTTCCGTGACAGGTCGCCCTGCGCGACCGCGGTCGTCACCTGCGCGATGGAACGCACCTGCGTCGTCAGGTTGGACGCCATGAAGTTGACGTTGTCGGTGAGGTCCTTCCAGGTGCCGGAGACGCCCTTCACCTCGGCCCGGCCGCCGAGCTGGCCCTCCGTGCCCACCTCGCGGGCCACCCTCGTCACCTCGTCGGCGAACGCCGAGAGCTGATCGACCATCGTGTTGATGGTGTCCTTGAGCTGCAGGATCTCACCCCGGGCGTCCACGGTGATCTTCTTGGACAGGTCGCCGTTGGCCACGGCCGTCGTCACCTGCGCGATCGAACGCACCTGCGTCGTCAGGTTCGACGCCATGAAGTTGACGTTGTCGGTGAGGTCCTTCCACACCCCGCTCATCCCGCGTACCTGGGCCTGACCGCCCAGGCGGCCCTCGGTGCCGACCTCGCGGGCCACCCGGGTCACCTCGTCGGCGAAGGCGGACAGCTGGTCGACCATGGTGTTCACGGTGAGCTTGAGCTCCAGCAGCTCGCCGGTGGCCTCGACCGTCACCTGCCGGGTCAGGTCGCCCCTGGCCACGGCGGTGGTGACCACCGCGATGTCGCGCACCTGCGCGGTCAGCCGCCCGGCCATGGCGTTGACCGCCTCGGTCACGTCGCGCCAGCTGCCCTGCATGCCCTGCACCTTGGCCCGGCCGCCCAGGCGGCCCTCGGTGCCCACCTCGCGGGCCACCCGGGTCACCTCGCCGGAGAACAGCGCGAGCTGGTCGACCATGCGGTTGACGGCCTTGCCCATCAGCCGCAGCCCGCCGCGCAGCGGCCGGCTGTCCTCTTGCAGGTCGACGCGCTGCGACAGGTCGCCGTCCGCGACGGCGTTGAGCACCCGGGTGGCCTTGGCGGCCGGGATCACCAGGGCGTCGATGAGCGAGTTGACCGCGGTGACGTTGCCCGCCCAGGAACCGGCTCCCTGGCTGGGGCTGATCCGCTCGTCGAGATGGCCCTGCCTGGCGACCTCGGTGCGGACCCTGTTCAGCTCCCTGGACATGTGCTCGTTGCGCTCGACCACCTGGTTGAAGGCGACCGCGAGCTCCGCCAGGACCGGGTCGTCCGGCACCGGCAGCCTGCTGCGGAAGTTGCCGTCGCGCAGGCCGTGCAGGGCGACGAGTAACGGGCGCAGATCGGCGGATTGGAGCGCTCCAGGAGCAAGCGATGTGACCATGGCCGCCTTCTTCACAACTGGAAGTATCAGCGGCCTCAGTCTGCCACTCTGAGTGTGACCGAACTGCCACATCGAGTGATGTTCTAGGAAGACGCGTGGACGCCGCCCGGGTTACGAGCACGGCCTTCGACGGGACGCCCCATGCCCCGGCCGCGGCGCGCCGGTTCGTACGGGACGTTCTCGCCGAATGGCACCTCAGCCACATCGAAGCGGACGCGGTGCTGCTGACCAGCGAACTCGTCACCAACGCCGTCGTCCACGCGGGCACGGCGATCGAGCTGACCTGCCGCCTCGACGAGGCCGCCACCCCGCCGCGGCTGGAGATCGAGGTGGACGACCACCACCCTTCGCGCACGGTCCTGGCCTCCGGCGCCATGGCCACCTCGGGCCGCGGTCTGGCACTGGCCGGGATGCTGGCCGACGCGTGGGGGGTCACCTACTCCCGCTCGGCCAAGCGCGTGTGGGTGCGCCTCGACCTCATGGAGGACGACGGTACGCCGGAGCCGGGCGGTCCACCGGCCGCCGCCCCCGCGATCGCCGCGGCGCCCGTGGAGTCGCTGCACGTGGCGGTGATCGTGGCCGACGCCCACGGCCGCGTGCTGCTGTGGAACCCGGAGGCCGAGGCGCTGCTCGGCCGGCCGGCGAACGAGGCGGTCGGGATGACGCTGGCCGAGCTGGTCGCCTGGCGCGGCCACGGCCGCTACGCGCTGACGCTGGACGACACGCTCGGCCTGGGCCGCTGGCGCGGGGCGTCGTGGATGCGCCACCGCGACGGCCGCCTGGTTCCCGTGTACGTCTCCCATCTGCGTACCGGCGGGCGGGCCGGTGATCGCCGGGTGGTGTGGATGGTGGTGGCCGAGGACCACCGCTACGTCCTGGCGCCGCCACCCACACCCCTCAGGCGCGAGGCGGGCGAGCGGATCATGGAGGTGCTCGGGCGCAGCCGTCCGCTGGCGGAGCGCCTGCGGGCCACGGCCCAGGTGATCCAGGCCTCGTCCGGGGCGGACGCGGCGTACGTGCTGGTCAGGAGCGAGCACGAGGACGGCTTCGCCGTGGCGGGCGGTGCGGGCGCAACCGCGGGGGTGGTGAGGGTGCCGGGCGCGGGGGTGTTCTCGCGATCGGGCGCGAGCCCGAGCATGGTGGACGATCTGCTGAGCACGAACGTGGAGCTGGGGCGGCTGCTGCACGCCAGGTCGCTCGCGTGCGCCCCCCTGCGTACGGCCGGCGAGGTCAACGGCTATCTCGTGGTGACCTCGACCGAGCCGGGCCGCTTCGACAGCGCGCTGGCCGCCGGGCTCCAGCACGTCGCCGACCAGGTCGCCCTGCACGTGGAGCGGGAACGGCTGGCCGAGCGCGAGCGCGCGCACCGGGGCCGGCTGTCGTTCCTGGCCGAGGCGGGCGAACTGCTGGCCGGTGTGCACGACGAGGAGCTGATCGCGGCGCTCGCCGCCCAGCTCGTGGTGCCCAAGCTCGCCCAGTGGGCGGCGGTGTATCTGACCGATCTGTCGGGCACCACCCGCCTGGCACATGTGTGGCACTGCGAGGAGCGGCACAACGCCGAGCTGCGTCGCGTGCTGCCGGCCAGGCCGCAGCCGGAGCTGGGCGAGACCGACTGGCCTCCGGGGGCGGCGACGGTGTTGTCGTTCCCGCTGCTGACCGGCGACAGGTCGCTCGGGGCGCTGGTGCTCGGCCGGGCCGAGCCGATGCTCTCCCACGAGCTGGCCGACCTGCTGTCCGACCTGTGCCGGCTGGTGGCGCTCAACCTGCACACCGCCATGCTCTACGCCCGTCAGGAGACCACCTCGCGGGTCCTGCAGCGCAGCCTGCTGCCGGTGACCACCTCCTCGATGCCCGGCCTGGAGTCGGCGGTGGTCTACGAGCCGGCCGAGGAGGGCGCGGACGTGGGCGGCGACTTCTACGACCTGTTCGCGGTCGGCGACCGGTGGTGTTTCGCGCTGGGCGACGTCTGCGGCAGCGGTCCTGAGGCGGCGGCGGTGACCGGTCTGGCCCGCCACGCCGTACGCCTGCTGGCCAAGGAGCGCTATCCGGTCGCGGCGATCCTCGACCGGCTCAACGCGACGTTGATCGACGAGGCGGAGGAGGGCCGGTTCCTGAGCCTGCTGTGCGGGGAGCTGACGCCGCTGCCGCAGGGCGGGGCGCGCTGCGCGATCGCCTCGGCCGGGCATCCGCCGCCGCTGGTGCTGCGCGCGAACGGCGTGGTGGAGACGGTCGCCGCGCCGCAGTTGCTGCTGGGCATCGAGGGCTCGGCGGAGTTCTTCGACGAGAGCTTCGAGCTGGCTCCCGGCGACGTGCTGCTGTGCGTGACCGACGGGGTGACCGAGCGGCGCGAGGGCAAGCGGCTGCTGGACGACGACGACGGGCTGGCCAGGCTGCTGGCCACGTGCGGAAGGCTGAGCGCCCACGCGGTCGCCGAGCGGGTACGGCACGCCGTCGACACCTTCGCCGCCGAGCCGTCCCGCGACGACCTGGCGATGCTGGTGCTGAAGGCGGTCAGGCCGTGAAGCGGTAGGTGGTGCTCGACTCCATGCGCTCGCCCGGCCGCAGCACGGTCGAGGGGAAGCCCGGCTGGTTGGGCGAGTCGGGGAAGTGCTGCGTCTCCAGGCAGAATCCGGAGAACGGCCCGTACGGCGTGGCCGCCGGGTCGAGCATGCCGCCGGCGTAGAACTGCACGCCCGGCTCGGTGGTGGCGACCTCCATGGCCAGTCCGGAGACGGGTTCGACGACCAGGATGCCGCCGTCGAGAACGAAGCAGTGGTCGTAGGCGGCGCCGTACCTCTGCCCGATGACCGTCGGGGTGGTGAAGTCGAACGGGGTGTCGCGCACGGACGCGAGCTCGCCGGTGGGGATCTTGCCGCCGTCGACGGGCAGGTAGCGTCCGGCTTCGACGCGCAGGATGTGGCCGCGGATGTCGCCGCCGCCGGCGAGGTTGAAGTAGGTGTGGTTGGTGAGGTTGACGACGGTGGGGGCGTCGGCGACCGCGGTGTAGTCGAGGCGGAGCGCGTCGCCGTCGAGGGTGTAGGTGACGGTGGCGGTGAGCTCGCCCGGGTAGCCCTGGTCTCCGTCGGGGCTGGTGAGGCTGAGGGTGACGGACATCGGGGAGGTTCGGGCGACGGTCCAGTCGTGCTTGTCGAAGCCCTTGACGCCGCCGTGCAGGCTGTTGGCGCCGTTGTTGACGGGCAGGGTGTGCTCGACGCCGTCGAGGACGAAGCGGCCGCCGGCGATGCGGTTGGCGTATCGGCCGACGACGGCGCCGAAGTAGCGGCTGCGGGTGAGGTAGTCGGCGGGGTCGTCCAGGCCGAGCACGACGTTGACGCCGCTGACCTCCAGCGACTGCAGGACGGCGCCGTAGGGCAGCACGCGGGCGCGCAGCGCGCCGGACGCCAGCTCGATCATCTGGGGGCCTCTCCGGTGGATTCGCGGACGATGAGCGCGGTCGGCAGCTTGACGGGCCCGGTCCGCGCGCCCAGGAGCAGGTCGACGGCGGCGCGCCCGGCGGCTTCCGTGGGCATGGCCACGGTGGTGAGCTTGGGCCGGTTGAGCCGGCCCGGCAGAATGTCGTCGACGCCGACCACGCTCACGTCGGCGGGCACGCCTACGCCGAGGTCGGCCAGGCCCTCGATGAGGCCGAGCGCGACCAGGTCGTTGTAGGCGAGCACGCCGGTGGCGCCGGAGTCGGCGACGGCGCGGGCGGCGGCGATGCCGCCCTGCTCGGTGGGCTGGTTGGGCCCGATGACCGGCACGTCCCCGGCGGCGACGCGCATCTCCTCGCTGGTCCACGAGCCGGCCGGGCCCCTGACGTAGGCCAGGCGGCGGTGGCCGAGTCCGCGCAGGTGCTCCAGGGCGAGCGCGGCGCCCTGAGCCACGTCCATGAGGACCCAGGGCAGGCCCTCGACCTGGCGGTTGACGACGACGAACGGCACGTCCTCCGCCAGCCGGACGATCTGGTCGTTGGCCAGGCGCGGGCTGCACAGGATGACGCCGTCGACCTGCTTGGCGAGGGTGCGGAGCAGCTCTTCCTCGGCCCTGGGGTCCTCGTCGGTGTCGGCGACGAACACGTGGTAGTCGTGGCTCCTGGCGTGGCTCTGGGCGGCCTTGATCAGCGGCGGGAAGAACGGGTTGGCGATGTCGGCGACGATCAGGCCGAGGTTCATGGTGCGGCCGGTGGTGAGGGCGCGCGCGGCCCGGTTGGGCCGGTAGCCGAGCTGGTCGGCGGCGGCCAGGACGCGGTCGCGGGTGGCCGGGTTGACCAGGTGCGGGGCGGAGAAGCTGCGGGAGACCGTCGAGACGTGCACTCCGGTGGCGCGGGCCACGTCTCTGATCGTCACCGCCATGGCGTTCCCCCCTGCAAACGGTTGCCCACAAACCTTGACGGTTGCGGTTGCGGCCGTCAAGGTCAATGCAACCGTTTGCTTTAAGGAGAGACGATCTTAGGAGAGATGATGACGCGTACGCTCGTGACCGGGAGCGCGGGCAGGCTCGGCCGTAGCGTGGTGAGCGCCCTGGCCGCGGCGGGGCACGAGGTGATCGGCATCGACCAGGCGCCCGGCACGCCCGCGCAGGCCGCGGCCACGCTGCCCGCCGACCTGACGGACCTGGGCGAGGCGTTCGAGGTCATGACCAGGTTCCGGCCCGGCGCGGTGGTGCACCTGGCGGCGATCGCGGTGCCGTTCAGCAGGAGTGACGCGGTCACCTTCAAGGTCAACAGCCAGCTCGCGTTCAACGTCTGCGAGAGCGCCGTCCGTACCGGTGTCGAGCGCGTCGCCGTCGCCAGCAGCCCCACGGTGATCGGGTACGGCACGCCCGGCTGGACCCCGTCGTACCTGCCGATCGACGAGGCGCACCCGCTGGCCCCCTGGAACGCCTACGGGGTGTCCAAGCAGGTGGCCGAGGAGGTCGTCAAGGGCTTCGCGCGTACCGCGCGGACCCGGCTGGGCGTCTTCCGCCCCTGCTACGTCGTGGCGCCCGAGGAGTGGGAGGGCGCGCCCACGCAGCAGGGACACACCATGGCCGAGCGCCTCGACCGTCCCGAGCTGGCCGGGGTCTCGCTGTTCAACTACATCGACGCGCGCGACGCGGCCGACTTCGTGATCACTCTGCTGGAGCGGCTGCCGGACATCCCCAACGGGGAGGTGTTCTTCGCCGGCGCCGCCGACGCGCTCACCCGCGAACCCCTGTCGGAGGTGCTGCCCAAAGTGGTGCCGGGCACGGCCGGGCTGGCCGACACGGTGGGCGAGACGGTCTTCTCCTGCGCCAAGGCCGAGCGGATGCTCGGGTGGCGGGCCGCGCGCAGCTGGCGGACGGAGCTGAGCTCGTGATCACCGACGTCGTGGTCTCGCCGCGCACCGTCCCGCTGCGCCGTCCGTGGGGCGCCGACGTGCCCTCCAACCACCTGCTCAAGGTCGAGGTACGGCTGGCCGACGGCCGCACCGGCACCGGGTTCTCGTGGACGCCGCAGATCGGGGCGCGAGCCGTACAGGCGCTGCTGGAGAACGAGGTGCGTGCCTTCGTCGTCGGCCGCGAGCCCGACCCCGGCGTGTTGTGGGACCTGCTGTGGCGGCACCTGCGCGAGGCCGGCGGCGGCGGGCTGACCACGATCGCGATGGCCGGGGTGGACCTCGCCCTGTGGGACCTGCGCTGCGCCGGTACGAGCCTGGCCGACGCGCTGGGCCGGCGGCGCGCGGCGGTGCCCGTCTACGGCAGCGGCGTCAACATCCACTACAGCCTGGACGAGCTCGTCGCGCAGGCCGGGCGGTGGAAGGCGGCCGGGTACCCGGGGGTCAAGGTCAAGGTGGGGCTCCCGTCGCTGGCCGAGGACGTGCGGCGGGTGGCGGCGGTGCGGGAGGTCGTCGGGCCGGACGTCCTGCTCATGGTCGACGCCAACCAGCGGTGGGACCTGCCGTCCGCGCGGCGGGCGATCGCGGCGCTGGCCGAGTTCGGGCTGTACTGGGTGGAGGAGCCGCTGCCGGCCGACGACATCGGGGCGCAGGCCCGGCTGCGGGAGTCGGTGCCGGTGCCGATCGCGGTGGGCGAGAGCGCGTACACCGTCTACGACTTCCGGGACCTGCTGGTGGCCGGGGCCTGCGACGTCGTGCAGCCGAACGTGGTGCGGGTGGGCGGGCTGACGCCGCTGTTGCGGATCGCGGAGCTGGCCCGGACCTTCGATGTCCCGACTTTTCCGCATCTGCTGCCGGAGGTGTCAGGGCAGGTGGCCATGGCGTTGCCGCTGCCGTGCATGGTGGAGGAGGTGGAGGACGCCTCGTTCGCGGCTCTGGGGGTGCTGGCGGAGCCGTACCCGGTGCGGATCGTGGACGGGGAGCTGCGCACGGCCGGGAACCCGGGGCTCGGCCTGATCTGGCGCTGAGCTCACCAGGCTTCACCCAGCTGAGCTCACCAGGCTTCACCCAGGGGTTTGATGCTGAACATGCCGCCCGCCCGGTCGTGGAGCGGTTCGGTGAGGTCGGGCTCGCCCTGGGCGGCGAGGATCGGGGCGGCGTAGGTCTCGGAGTCGTCGTGGGAGACGTAGCCGATGGCCTGGGCCTCCTCCAGCGACCACCAGCGGCGGGCGTTGTCGGAGACGCCCCACACCACGTGGTAGCCGGGCGCGGTCAGCGCGGCCTCGACCAGGCGGGTCAGGTCATCGGGGGAGATCCAGGTGGCCAGGCCGCGGGTGTCGCCGGAGGCGTCGTTGCAGGTGCCGAGCCTGATCACGGTGACGTTCATGCCGAAGCGGTCGTGGTAGAGGCTGCCGAGAGCCTCCATGACGACCTTGCTGACGCCGTAGAAGGTGTCGGGGCGGGGGAAGGCGTAGTCGGGCAGGTCCTCGCCGGTGACGGGGCGGGTGTGGAATCCGGCCGCGTGATGGCTGCCGACCAGGACCACGTGCTCCACGCCTTCCTTCCTGGCCGCCTCCAGCAGGGCGTGGGTGCCGTTGATGTTGGCCTGGACGATGTCGGCCCACGGGTGTTCGCGGCTCTGGCCGCCCAGGTGCAGGACGGCGTCCACGCCCTTCATGGCCGCGGCCAGCGCGGGCTCGTCGTTGAGGTCGGCCTGCGTGAACTCCTCGCCGGGACCAAGCTCGCCGGGCGGCAGCGGGTGCAGGTCGGACAGACGGACGGTCCTGGACGGGCGGGCGAGGCGGGGCCGGAGGAGGGTGCCGACCTTCCCGGCGGCCCCCGTGACGAGGATGCGCATGAGGACTGTTGTACACAAGTCTGATCGAAATTCACATCCTTGAATATTGACCGTGACACAGGTGCGTCGTTACGTTCACATGAACCAGCTCCACATTTGGAGAACACGTCCACATACGTGAACAGGAGGCGGTCTGATGTCTCGCAACCTGATCGGGGCCGGCGTTGCCATGGCTCTGGCCGTAACAGTGGTGGGTTGTGGATCGCAGTCAGGCTCCGGCGGCGGTACGGACGCCCTCGAGATCTGGATCCGTCAGGTGCCCAACTCCCCGTCGCACAAGACCGCCCAGAAGTTCGTGGCGGAGTTCGAGAAGGCCAGCGGCGTCAAGACCAAGCTCGTCTCCCTGTTCGACGACTTCGAGACGAAGCTCCAGCAGCAGGCCCAGGCCAAGGACCTGCCGGACGTGGTCATCAACGACACCGCCCGGCTGGGCAACATGCAGCACCAGGGCTGGCTGCGCGAGGTCGACAAGGCCAAGCTGGCCGGCCAGGACAAGGTCACCGAACTGGCGTGGAAGGCGGCCGCGGCGGGAGACGGCAAGCACTACGCGGCGCCGTTCTCCGCGCAGTCGTTCGCGCTGATCATCCGCAAGGACTGGCGCGAGAAGCTCAAGCTGGAACCGCCCAAGACCTGGGAAGACCTGGCCGCGCTCGCCAAGGCGTTCACCGAGAAGGACCCCGACGGCGACGGCACCGCCAACACCTACGGCTTCGTCGCCCCGGCCGGCACCAAGCGGGGCTACGCCTCGTGGTACGTCTCCTCGCTCGTCTACGCCAACGGCGGCGACTTCGTCAAGGCCAACGGCGGCGGCAAGTTCAGCTCCAGCGTCAGCGACCCCAAGACGGTCGAGGCGGTCAAGTGGATGCAGGACCAGTTCTGCACCGCCAAGACCGTCAACCCCGGCGCGGTCAGCAACGACACCACCGTCACCCACACGGTGTTCGAGAAGGGCCAGGGCGGCATCTACCTGGTCGGGCCCTACGTCCTCGCCCGCTTCGTCAAGAGCGTGGGCGATGACAAGATCGAGGTCGTCCAGGTGCCCAAGGGCCCGTCCGGCGGACCCGGCACGCTCGGCGAGGGCGAGAACGTCTACCTGATGGCCGGTTCCAAGATGGAGCCCGAGCAGCAGAAGTTCGCCGAGTACGCGATCTCCGCCGCCGGCCAGAAGATCGGCATGAACGGCGACAACGAGGGCCCGATCGTCCGCCTGCCCGTCAACCAGGAGGTCGACCTCGCGGCCGAGCGCAAGGACCCGCGCTGGAAGGTCTTCGCCGACGCCTACCCGAGCGCCGTCTACACGCCGCCGGTGCCCGACTGGACGCCGTTCCGCCAGAAGGCCGCCGACGCCATCAACGCCGCCTGGGCCGACTGCGGCAAGGACGTCAAGGCGACGCTGGACGAGCTCAACACCACGTTCACCACGGAACTGACGACCCAGAAAGCGTCATGACCACCACGTTGTCGCCCCCGCGCACGGGGACCTCGCCGCGCCGCCGCCACAAGCGGATCCGGCGGCGCGGCGCGCTGGTCCCCTGGCTGTTCCTCGCTCCGGCCCTGCTGCTGTTCCTGTACTTCAAGTTCATCCCGATCTTCGTGATGATGAAGGACAGCTTCTTCGAGGTCCGGCCCTTCCTCGGCAACCGCTGGGTCGGGCTGGAGAACTACGAGAACGCCCTCACCGACAGCGCCTTCACCTCGGCCATGTGGCACAGCGCGGTGCTGGCCCTCCTGACCACGGCCGGCTCGATCGTGCTCGGGCTGGTGCTGGCCCTGCTGGTCGAGGGTCCCGCCCGCTACCTGTGGTTCGTCAGGACCGCGGCGTTTCTGCCGGTCGTGACCACGATCGCGGCGGTCGCCGAGGTCTGGCGGATCATGTACCACCCCGGTCCCGACGGCCTGCTCAACACCGTGGCCGGCTGGGTGGGCATCGGGCCGCTGTCGTTCCTGTCCAGCGAGGACAGCTCGCTCTGGTCGATCATGGTGATGATGATCTGGCGCGGCGCGCCGTACGACATGATGATCTTCGTCGCGGGGCTGGTCGGCGTGGACCGCACGCTCTACGAGGCGGCGGCCGTGGACGGCGCGACCGTGTGGCAGCGGTTCTGGCGGGTGACGCTGCCCGCGCTGCGGCCGGTCTTCTGGATCCTGTTCACGCTGGCGGCCATCCGCGGGCTGCGCGTGTTCGTCGAGGTGTACGTGCTGACGAACGGCGGGCCGAACGGCTCCTCCGAGGTGCTCATGACGCTGATCTACAAGGAAGGCCTGCAGAACAACCGCTTCGGGCTCGCCTCGGCCGCATCCGTCGTGCTGTTCCTGGCGACGCTGCTGCTGACGGTGATCGTCCAGGTGCTGCGCAGGAGGCAGGCACGATGAGGTTCGACAGCACGCTCGGACTGGAGAGCAAGCGCGGCCCGGTCGCGGTCACGCTCAAGACCATCCTGTACGCCGCCATCGTCATCGTCTTCCTCGGGCCGCTCGTCGGCCTGCTGATCAACGCCTTCGGCGCGGTGCCCGACCCGACCCGTTTCTCCCTGCCCGACAGCTTCTCCCTGGACAACTTCATCCAGGCGGGCAACCGCAAGGTCTTCCTCTACCTGCTGAACTCGTTCGTGGTCGTCGGGTTCGGGCTGCTGCTGCAGATGATCGTGAGCGTTTTCGCCGCGTACGCGCTGGCGCGCAAGAAGTTCCGCGGGATGACGGTCGTGCTGCTGCTCATGCTGGTCACGATGATGATCCCGGAAGAGGTCATCATCCTGCCGCTGTCGGCGGTGCTCGGCGAACTGCCGCTCATCGGGACCCGGCTCATCGGCACCTATGCCGGGATGATCCTGCCCATCGGCGCCTGGGGCTTCTCCATCCTGGTCATGACCGAGTTCATGAAGGAGGTCCCGGTCGAGCTGGAAGAGGCGGCCAGGATCGACGGCGCGGGCGAGATGCGGACGTTCTTCACGATCATCCTGCCGCTGTGCCGGCCCGCGATCGGCGTGATCGGGGTGTTCGGCTTCACCATGATCTGGGACCAGTACGTGCTGCCGCTGATCGTGGCCACGGACTCCGACCAATGGACCCTGCCCATCGCGCTGCGCTCGCTGCGTTCCGACGAGGAGGTCGGGATCGGCGTGCTGCTGGCCGCTTCGCTGCTGGCGCTGCTTCCGTCGATCATCGCGTTCCTGGCGTTCCAGCGGCAGTTCATGCGCGGTCTGACCAGCGGCGCCATCAAGGGTTAAGTGTCCATGTATATGAACGCCATCCAATATCCTGGACCCTATGGAGTCCTCGATGGTCAAGTCAGCCGAGCGAACGGTTCGCATCCTGGAGACGCTCGCCGCGTCTCCGGACCGCCTCTCCCTGTCGGAACTGCAGGCACAGACCGGCTTCCCCCGCAGCAGCCTGCACGCGCTCATGCGCACCCTGGTCGAGCTGAAGTGGGTGGAGACGGACGGCGCCAAGTCGGCCTTCGGCATCGGCCCGCATGCCCTGCTGACGGGGACGGCGTACCTGGACAAGGACCAGGCTCTTCCCTTCGCGCTGGAGACCCTGGACAACCTGCGCGACGAGATCGGGCACACGGTGCACTTCGCCCGGCGCGACGGCGCGCACGTGCTCTACCTGGCCACGCGCGAGGGCCGCAGGACACACCGGGTGATACCGCGCGTCGGCCGCCGGCTGCCCGCCCACGTGACCGCGCTCGGCCAGGCGCTGCTCGCCCAGCTGACCTACGACGAGGTCACGGACCTGCTGCCGGACGAGCTGGTCGGCTACACGCCGTACACGCTGACCGACCACGGGAAGCTCGCCAAGGAACTGGAGCAGGTCCGCACGCGTGGGTGGGCGCTCGAAAGCGAGCAAGGGACCCCTGGTGTGAAGTGCGTCGCGGTCGCGGTCGACTACCGCATCCCCGCGACCGATGCCATCAGCTGCTCGATGCCCACCGACCTGGACGACGACAAGCTCGACAAGGTCATCGACGCCGTGATCCGGCACACACGCAAACTGATTGCCACCCTGCGCAGGGAGGGCATTCGCTAGAAAGGACCGTACATGCGTCTTGATGGTGTTCTCTTCTTCCCGGTGACCCCCTTCGGAGCCGACGGCGACGTGGCGGAGACGATGCTCGCCCAGCACGTCGCGCGAGGGGTCGCGGCCGGGGCGGGAGGAGTGTTCACCGCGTGCGGCACCGGCGAGTTCAACGCGCTGGACCTGGCCGACTACACGCGGGTCGTCAAGACGAGCGTCGCGGCGACGGCGGGCAACGTGCCCGTCTTCTCCGGCGCGGGCGGCGTCTCCGGGCGCGCCTACGCGCGGGCCGCCGCCGAGAGCGGCGCCGACGGGCTGCTGCTCTTCCCGCCCTACCTCGTCTCCTCCCCCACACAAGGTCTTGTCCGGTACGTCAAGGACGTGGCGGCCGAGACGGAACTGCCACTGATCGTTTACCAGCGTGGCAACGCTCGCTTCACGCCCGAGGCGGTGGCCGAGCTGGCCTCGCTGCCCAACGTGATCGGGTTCAAGGACGGGCTCGGGGACCTTGATCTGCTTCAGCGGATCATCCTCACCGTCCGGCAGGCCAGCGATCGGGAGTTCACGTTCTTCAACGGGATGCCTACGGCGGAGCTGACCGTACCTGCCTATCGTGGGCTTGGGGTGACGCTCTACTCCAGTGCGGTGTTCGCGTTCGCGCCGGAGATCGCCCTCGCCTTCTACAAGGCGGTGACCGGTGGGGATGAGGAGCTGACCCGGGCCCTGCTCACCCGGTTCTATCTGCCGCTGGTCCGGCTGCGGGATGTTCAGGCCGGGTATGCGGTTTCGCTGGTCAAGGCCGGGGTTCGGCTGCGGGGGATGGATGTGGGGGGTGTGCGGTTGCCGCTGCTCGATCCTGCTCCTGAGCATGTGGCGGAGCTGGAGAGGATCATCGCGGCTGGGTTGGAACTGGCGGGGGCCTGAGCTTTGGCACGCGGCTTTCCACGTTGTTGACCGGCGCCCCACGCCGCGCTGCCGACCGGCGCGCTCGCGGGAGGCCTTGAGCGGCGGCCCTGGGGGCTTTGGGCGGCGCGCTCGCGGGACCTGGCCACCGCGAGCGCGCGGAGCCTGAGGGATGGGCGGCCGCCGCCGGGCGCGGCGGGCCCGGCGGCGGAGGGTTCACACGCGCTGCCAGAGCGCCGGCACGTTGGGCGGCTCCCAGCCGGCCTGCGAGGTGTGGGCCTGCAGGCACCGGTAGCTGGAGCCCCCGTACGTCACCCCCGCACCGGCTGTGTACCCGACACCCGGAGCCCAGGTGCCGGTGGGCGGCGGGGTGCTGGGAGGCGGGGTCGTGGGGGGCGGGCTCGTGGGCGGGGTCCCCGGCACACGGAGCACGAAGTCGAACGTCGCCTCCCGGCGCCCGCCGACCGTCCGGACGGTCATCAGCAGAGCCGGGTTGAAGATGGTGTCGGTGTTGTTACGCGGCTCGCCGGGGAAGTACAGCTGGGTCGTGAGCACGGGCCGGTTCGGCGCCTGCGCCTTGACGTGGATGTGCCGGGTACGCCCCGGATAGAGGCCGGGCACGATCGTGGTCAGCTTGAAGGCCCCGTTCGCGTCCGTGAACTGGTGGCCGCGGTAGTTGAACCCGACGTTGTCGTAGTTGCCGTTGGTGTCGCACTGCCAGAAGTCCAGCAGGACGTTGGCGAGAGGCTGGCAGGCCAGCCCGAAGACGTATCCGCTGACGGTCAGCCCGGTGCCGGATCCGGGGATCGTGCTCCGCCGGGGCGAGTTGGGCTTGAAGTAGGGGCCTTCCGTCTGCGCCGGCGTCGGGTCGTCGCCGTCGTCGCAGAAGGGCGTGGGGGTGAGCGGCCCGCCCTCGGCCCAAACGGTGCGGGCCAATGCGGGCGCCCCCGCCGCGAGCAGCGGCACCGGTGTGGCGATGAGAGCTGCTTTCAGAAGGGTTTTGCGGGAGATTGCGGGGGTGTTTCCCTCTTCTTCCATGGGGGGTCCTTCTCCTTGTCAGAGTTGGCCCCAAGTTCGCATTGTGGACATGACTGGAGAACCCTTCAGATCTCCATAACGTGGCCCTATGTCAATGTTCAAATCTGAACAACACTGGCGTATGGCAAGACCTGCCAGAAAGGAGTGCCCGCATGCCGTACCCCCTTGAACCTACTCCCGAGGACGCGCGCGCGATGGGAATGGCCGCCCTGGAGTTCGTCCAGAGTTATGTGAACGGCCTCGCCGACCGGCCGGCCAGCGACTTCGACGGCGCCGCCGAACTCGCCGCCGAACTGCGCGAGCCCGCGCCCGAGGAAGGCCAGCCGTTCGCCAAACTGCTCGACGTGGTGGCCAGAGGCGCCACCACCGGCGTCACCACGGCCGGACCCGGCTACCTCGCCTACATTCCCGGCGGCGGCCTGTACGCCTCCGTCCTCGCCGACTTCGTGGCCGCCGCCGCCAACAAATACGTGACCGTCTGGAATCTCGCGCCCGGCTTCTCCCAGATCGAGGCGACGGTACTGCGCTGGCTGTGCGACCTGTTCGGCTACCCGGCCTCCGCGCGCGGCGTCCTGACCTCGGGCGGTTCGCTCGCCAACTTCTCCGCCATCGTCACCGCGCGCACCGCGCTCCTTCCGGAGAACTTCCTCGACGGCGTCATCTACGTCACCGGGCAGACCCATGCCTCGTGCGCCAAGTCGGCGATGCTCGCCGGGTTTCCGCGTGCGAACGTGCGGGCCGTACCCACCCTGAACACCCTCACCATGGACCCGCAAGCCCTCGACGCCCTGATCGACGAGGACCGTCGCGCGGGCCGCCGGCCCTTCCTGGTGATCGGCAACGCCGGCACCACCAACACCGGCGCGGTGGACCCCCTCGACGCGCTCGGCGCGACCGCGCGCCGGCACGGCCTGTGGTTCCACGTGGACGGCGCCTACGGCGGCCCCTTCCAGCTCACCGAACGCGGCCGGACGGCCTTCCGCGGCATCGAGACCGCCGACTCGATCACGCTCGACCCGCACAAGGCCATGTTCCTTCCCTACGGCACCGGCGCCCTGCTGGTCCGCGACGGCGCCCGCCTGCGCGCCGCCCACCACGTGGGCGCCGACTACCTCCAGGACCTCAGCGCCGAGGAGGACATCCCGAACTTCACCGAGTACTCCCCCGAACTGACCCGCCGCTTCCGCGGCCTCGCCCTGTGGCTCCCGATCAAACTCCACGGCCTGGCCGCCTTCCGCGCGGCCCTCGACGAGAAGCTGGACCTGGCGCGGTACGCGTACGAGGAACTGGTCGCGGCGGGCTTCGAGGTGCCATGGGAGCCGCGGCTGAGCACGGTCGCGTTCCGCGTCCCGGGCGACGACGACCGGGCGAGCCAGGAGTTGTTGCGGCGGGTGAACGCGGGTGGACGCGTGTTCCTGTCAAGCACGCTGGTAGGCGGACGCTTCTTCCTACGCCTGTCGATCGTCAGCTTCCGCACCCACCGGGACCGAGTAGAAGAAGCCCTCCAAGCCATCGGCCACCCCCAGCAGCCCTAACCACCCCCCTCCTGCCAGACATCCCCAGACCCCAACAACCGGCTCCGCCTCCCCAAGAGCAGACGCGGAGCCGCTCCTTCACACCACCGCGCCCAGCCACAGACGCACAGCCAGCCCTCCACCCCCGCCGACCACAGACGCACAGCCAGCCCTTCAACCTCGCCGACCACAGACGCGCAGCCAGCAGCCTTTCACCCCCGCCGACCACCGAAGCACAGCTGGCCCTTCAACCTCGCCGACCACAGACGCGCAGCCGGCCCTCCCAACCCCGCCACGCAAGCCCAGTCAGGCCTGAAGCCGCCCGTCCACCCGCTGAGGTACACCCAGCGGATTGCCATCCCGCAACTCCGGCGGCAGCAGCTCAGCCGGCCAGTCCTGATAGGCGGTCGGTGCCAGCCACCGATCGATGGCCGTGGCGCCAACAGAGGTATGGGCAGCACTGGTAGAGGCAGGCCAAGGCCCACCATGATGCATGGCCCAGCAGACGGCGACCCCGGTCGGCCAGCCGTTCCAGATCAGCCGCCCGGCCTTGCGCCCAAGCACCTCAGCGACGGGAGCCGCCTCCTCGGGCACGGTGCCGTGCACGGTAGCCGTCAACGACCCTTCCAACTGCTCGAGTACGGCCGGCAGCTCCGACACTTCCCGATACGTCACCACAATCGACGCAGGCCCGAAGCACTCCTCGGCAACCCGAGGCAACTTGTCGGCGAACTCCCCGATATCGGCGACAAAGACCGTGGGCGTAACCCCCCAGGCCCCCTCGCCCGCCTTCCCCTCGGCCAGCACGCGCAGCCCGGACAACCGCTCCAGCCCGCCCAGATACCCGTCCCTGATCCGCTCGGCCAGCATCGGCCCGCCCGTGGTCTCCCTGACCGCCGCCGCCAGCCGATCAAGCAGCCCGGCATCCTCCGGCACAAACAAAAGCCCCGGATTCGTACAGAACTGCCCCACCCCCAACGTCAGCGACCCCGCGAACCCGCCGGCCACCTCCTCCGCCCGAGCCGAAGGCAGCACCACCACCGGATTGACACTGCCCAACTCCCCGAAGAACGGAACAGGCGTCTCCCGCTCGTCAATCAGCACCTGAATGGCCTTACCCCCCGCCACCGACCCGGTGAACCCCACCGCCACCACAGCCGGATGCCGTACGAGCTCCGCCCCAGCCTGCATCCCATGCACCAGCCCGAGCAGATCCGGCGAAGGCAGCGCCGACCGCACCACCTCGGCCACCAGCTCCGAGGTCTGCGGATGCCCAGGATGCGCCTTGACCACCACCGAACATCCAGCCGCCAGCGCCGAAGCGGTATCCCCTCCCGCCACCGAGAACGCGAACGGGAAGTTGCTGGCCGCGAACACCGCCACCACGCCGGGCAGCGGCCGCTTCATCCTCCGCACATCCGGCCGGGGCGGCGTCAACGACGGATCGGCATGGTCGATAATCGCCTCGACATGACCACCATCCCTGATCACCTGCGCGAACAGCCGGAACTGCCCGGCACTCCGGGCAATCTCCCCCCGCAGCCGCACCTCACCCAGCGCAGTCTCCCGCTCGGCCACCACCCAGAGATCGTCCGCCCGCGCGATCAACGCATCAGCCACAGCCTCAAGCACCCGAGCTCGCTCCCGCACCGAGACATCCCGCCACCCGACCGCCCCCGCACCAGCAACCCCGGCACCCGCCCCAAAGCCGACACTGGCGCTAACCCCGGGACCAGCACCAGCACTGGCGACTACCCCGCCGCCCCCACCGATTCCACCTGCCCCACTGGCCCCACTGGCCCCACCAGCGGCCCCGCTTGCCCCACCGGACCCGCCGATCCCGGCGGCTCCACTCGCCCCGCCGTCTCCGCCCTCGGCGCCTCCTCTGCTGGGGACTCCAGGAGCCCCGGCGCCTCCAGCGACCTCACCAGCACTGGCAGCAACCCCACTGGCCCCACCAGCGGCTCCGCTTACCCCACCAGACCCGCCGATCCCGATGGCTCCGCTCGCCCCGCCAACCCCGGCGGCTCCGTTTACCCGGCTGGCTCCGACGGCTGCGGCTGCGGCTGCGGCTGCGGAGACGATCGTGTTGACGCCTGCGCTGTCGGTCTCGGGCAGCGCTTCGCCCACGGTCTCGCCGGTCCTCGGGTCATGTCCGTAGATCATCGCTTGGCCTCCCAGTGCAATATCACACTTCACAACCTATCGCTTGACACCCTCACAGGGCGATTCTTACAGTTGCGACACCTGTCCACAAACCTGTCTTTCGTTCACATATATGGACGGCGGTTATATGATCATCCAGGAGATCCGTGTCACGCCTGTCGCGTTTCGAGACCCGCCGCTGCTGAACGCCGCCGGCGTCCACGAGCCCTGGGCACTGCGCACGATCATCGAGGTGATCACCGACAACGGCCTGTCCGGCCTCGGCGAGACCTACGGCGACCTCGACCACCTGACGAAGATGCGCGAATGCGCGCCCGCCCTCATCGGCGTGGACGTGCACCACACCAACGAGATCTACACCCGCATCACCGCGATCGCCGGCGACGTCGTCAGCGACCTCCACGGCCTGACCGGAACGTCCACCAAAGAGAAGAGCATCGATCGCATCTTCTCCCCCTTCGAGGTGGCATTGCTGGACATCCGGGGCAAGGCGGCCGACGTCCCGGTGTGCGACCTGCTCGGTGGCCGGGTGCGGGAGGCGGTGCCGTACAGCGCCTATCTCTTCTACAAGTGGGACAGCCACCCGGGCGGCACGCCCGACCGTTTCGGCGCCGCGCTCGACCCCGCGGGGCTGGTGGAGCAGGCCGCACTTTTCATCAAGGAGTACGGCTTCCGCTCCATCAAGCTCAAAGGCGGCGTTCTCCCACCCGATGAAGAGATCGCCGCGATCCGGGCGCTGCATGAGGCGTTCCCCGGCGTGCCGCTGCGGCTGGACCCCAACACCGCCTGGACCCCCGAGACGTCCATCCGCGTGGCCCACGAACTGAACGGCACCCTCCAGTACCTCGAAGACCCCTGTCCCGAGATTTCCGGCATGGCGAATGTCTCGCAAAATATCGCGACAAAGCTTGCTACCAACATGTGCGTCGTCACCCCCGAACACCTCCCTCCGGCCATCGCCTCCGACGCCATCCAGGTCCTGCTGCTCGACCACCACTACTGGGGCGGCCTGACCCGCTCCGCCCAGGTCGCCGCCCTGTGCGGGACGTTCGGCCTGGAACTCTCCATGCACTCCAACTCCCATCTCGGCATCAGCCTGGCCGCCATGACCCACCTCGCCGCCGCCACCCCCAACCTCACCTACGCCTGCGACACCCACACGCCCTGGCAGGACGGCCAGGACGTCGTCGCCCCCGGAGCCCTGCGCTTCGTGGACGGGGCGGTACCGGTCCCCGACGGCCCCGGCCTGGGGATCGAGCTGGACCGCGAGGCCCTGGCCAAGATGCACGAGCAGTACCTGACATGCGGACTCACCTCCCGGGACGACACCGGCTACATGCGACGCTTCGACCCCGAGTTCGTGGTGAAGCGAGGCCACTGGTGACCACCCCAAGGCCACTCGTGACCATCCCAAGGCAGTCGACGGAGAGGAACCCCCGGTGAACATCGCCTACCTCTACCCCTGGGACGTCGTAGGCGACCCCACCGCCCCCGGCCGCATCGCCGACCTGGGCGTCGAGGCAGTCGCCCTGGCCGCCTCCTACCACTCCACCCGCGCCGCCACCCCCTACCACCCGAACCACCGCGTTCTGGACGTAGCCCACTCAGCCTTCTACCTGCCGGTTCGCGAGGAGGCCTGGGGCCGTCTGGTCCCCGCCTCCCCCACATGGACAACCCCCGACGCCTACCTCACGGCCCGGGACGCCCTGAAGGCGGCCGGCCTCAAGGTCCTGGCCTGGACCGTCCTCACCCACAACTCCTTCTTGGGCACCAAGCACCCAGGCATCGCCACCCACAACGCCTTCGGCGACCTGTACCCCCACGCGCTCTGCCCCGCCCACCCCGAAGTCGTCGACTACTGCGAACGTCTGGTCCGCGAAATCCTCACCGTCGGCGAACCCGACGGCCTCATCCTCGAATCCTGCGGCCCCATGGGCTTCGGTCACCAGAACATGCACGAGAAGACCGCCGGCGCCGACTGGAACGGCCCGCTTGGCGACCTCCTCTCCCTCTGCTTCTGCACAGCCTGCGCCCCCCGCTACCCCGAAGGCACCCAAGAGCACATCAAACAAGTCGTCGACACCCAGCCCAACCCCGTCACGACAGAACAGGCCCTGGCCGACCACGCTCAGGCCATCAAAGAGGTACGGCTCAGCCTCTCCACCCACCTACGCCAACACCTGATCACCGTCGCCCGCGAGCTCTCCCCCGAAACCCCGATCACCCTCCATGCCAACCCCGACCCGTGGGCCGCAGGCGCCTTCGCGGCCCTCCCCAACGGCGAACCCGGCGCGGACGTCCTGGTCGGCAACTGCTGGGGCGACCCCACCTCCGACGCGCACCGCCTCACCACCCTGGCCAACATGGCCACCACACGGGCCAAGACCACCACGGCCCCCCAGCGGATCGGCGCCTACGTCCTCACACTCCCGCCCCGCCCAGCCGACGCCACGGTCCTAGCCGACCAGATGGCCACGTACGCCAAGGCAGGCGCCACCGAGTTCCACCTCTACCATGCGGGTCTCGCCTCCCCCGCCCGCCTGTCCGCCCTCCGCAAGGCCCTCAACCGCTGAACAACACCACCAAGCCCCCAGCCGCTTCGCCCCTGCCCGCCTATATCCCCGCAGGCCAAGCAACCCCGGCCAACCGGCACGGGCCAACTCGGCACGGGCCAACTCGGCCCGGGCCAACGGCCCCACCTAGACAACCGCGGCTGGCCCACGCTCTGCCCCAGACAGCAAGTGCAGCCGGATGGCCGGGTCCGGCCGACCAGCACAGGCCAACAGCCGGAGCCCTGCGCTGACCAGCGTCGATCGGCCGGCAAGCAGCCAGGACCACCGACCGTGACCGGTGAAACCCGATCAGCCGGTCACCCCGCGCGGAGCAGCTCAGGCCCCAGCCAAGCGAGCGACCGACACCGAACAGGCGGTGCCCAGCACCCAAACACAGGTGACCCGGTCAGCGCACCGACCTCGCACAGGTGACCCGCAGTCGCCAACGCGCAGAGCTCAGGCGCCCAGCTCTGCCAAGCGGACCGAACCCACGCAGGTACCTGACGATAGCCAATCCACGCAGCCTCGGCCCCGCAGGCACACGACCAGCGCTCCAGCCCCGAATCCCTGCAGGTGGCCAACCTCAGCCCGTGACCTGGCTCATCCATCGCTCATGCGCCCCACCGAACGGCCCCTCGCCCTCGGTGACCGCCTTGAGTACCCACCGGGCCGACTCCTCAGCCGCCGCGATCACTTCAGCCGGATACCCAAACCGCACCTGATGCTCGGCGAACTCATCCTCATCATCCAGATAGATAACCCCGGTCCGCTTCTTCACCACGTCGAGATCCAGATCCACCATGGTCACGATGCCGTCCCGCCATTCAGGCACCGTCGTGACGTCCACATAGATGGCGGTCCGGTGCGGTTCGGCATTGAACAGCGCCACCCACCACTGATCCCGCGGAAACAACATCACGAACGGCTCTTCCCACACCACCGGCGGCTCGTGTCCCTTCGCCCCGACGGTTCCGGCCCCGGCGCCCACCCAAACGCCGTGGGCGTCTTCCCCGAGCCGTCGGGCCGCATGGTGCCAATGGAGCGAACCATCAAATTTCCGGAATTCCACCCTCATGTCACGTGACGCTATCGTGCCGCTCCGACGAGGCCGCTCTCGTATGCGGCGATGACGAGTTGTGCCCGGTCACGAGCGTCCAGCTTGGTGAGCAGGCGACCGATGTGTGTCTTGATCGTGGCCAGGCTGAGGTGCAGGTACCCGGCGATCTCATGGTTGGAGAGGCCTCGCGCGATCAGCGTCAGCACTTCCCGTTCCCGTTCGGTGAGCCCGTCGAGCCCTTGGAACGCGGGCGCGGCAGGCGTCCTGGCGAACTCCTCGATCAACCGCCGCGTGATGGTCGGCGCGAGCAGCGCCTCTCCCGCCGCCACCACGCGGATCGCCGACAACAGAGCGGCCGGAGGCGTGTCCTTGAGCAGGAACCCACTGGCCCCGGCCCGCAAGGCCGCATACACATACGCATCAAGGTCGAACATCGTCACGATCAGCACCCTGGCTCCGCCCCCGAGCCGCCGGGTGGCCTCAATACCATCCATTTCCGGCATCCGCACATCCATGAGGACGACATCCGGCTGCACCACCGCGGCCAGCGCCACCGCCTCGAGCCCCGTGGCCGCCTCGCCGACGACCTCCAGGTCGGGCTCGGAGTCCACGAGCAGCCGGAAGCTCCCTCTGAGCAACGCCTGATCGTCGGCCACCAGCACCCGGATCACGGACTCTCCCTGCTCACCGGCCCCGCTCGCAGATCTCCCCACCCCGGCAGCCCGTCCCCCTTCGGCAACCTCACGCACTGAGCGACTCGTCTCCTCCCCGGACCCTCCAGCCAACTCTTCGGACGACTCCCCCATGCTCGCGCCCGACCTGTGCTCCATGGGATTCCGTGCGACCGACCGCGCCCTGACCGCCCCGCTCATGGAACCTCCCCATACGGCAGGGCCGCCCGCACGCGAAAGCCCTTCGCTCCCGGCCCGGCCTCGAAGGCTCCGCCGTACATCATGACCCGCTCCCTCATTCCGACCAGCCCGTGCCCCGCACCCGTCGCCGGCAGCACACGCCAGCCGGGGCCGTCGTCCGTGACCTCGATGCGCACCTCCCGCGTGTCGGCGGCCACCGACACGCGGGAGCGAGCGGGGGCCGCGTGTTTGACCACGTTGGTGAGCGCTTCCTGGACGATTCTGTAGGCCGACAGACTCACTCCTTCCGGCACTTCACTGACATCACCGACATCGAGCTCGACCTCGACGCCGCCGAGCCGGGCCCGTTCGGCGAGTTCGGGCAGGCCGTCCAGACCGGGTGCCGGGCCCAGGTCGGGTTCCTCGGCGGAGCGCAGCACCCCCAGCACGTGGCGCATCTCGACCATCGCGTTTCTGCTGGCCGTCTCGATCACGCCCAGCGCTTCGCGCGCGTCTTCAGGGCGGGTGGAGAACACGTGTCTGGCCACGCCCGCCTTGACCGCGATCAGCCCCACGCTGTGGGCGACGACATCGTGCAGTTCTCGGGCGATGCGCAGCCGTTCCTCTGTGACGGCTTGTTCCGCTTTGCGCGCCGCGTCTCGCGCGGCGAATGCACGGCGCTCACGGATGGCCAATCCAAAGGTGAACGTGGTGCAGACCGCGGCGAGGCTCGACGCGGTCTCGCCCATGACCCAGGTGACGCCGCCCGGTACGCCGGCGATGAGCAGTGTGACCAGGACCAGGACACTGAAGATCGCGATGGAGTTGATCGGCAGTCTTCGTGAGGAGGCGGAGGCGACCAGATAGGCGGCGTAGGCGGGCGAGACGTACGCCAGGCTCGGGAAGCCTGTCATGATGGCGAACACGACCGCCGGCGTCACCACCGCGAACACCGCGAGCGGCCACACCCGGCGCACCGCCAGCGGCACGGCGAGCGCGAGGGGCAGCGCGAGCCGGATCCAGCCGGGTGCGTCGGCGTCCGCGGTGTCTGCCAGGTAATACAGCACGCACACCCATGCGAACGCGCAGTCGAGCGCGATGAGCTGGGCGCGGCTGAGCCGCCTGGCGAACAGGTCCACGCGAAGAAAGGTATCCGGAGGTCAGGCCGGGCGCGTCATCCCACGGTCTGACTCTGCGAGCCCCGAATGACACCGTGGTCTGACGGATCCCAGTCCGATGTGCGAACGGCCCGCCGTACCGCACCCTTGATCGCGTGATCGAACTCAGGCAACTGACCAAACGATACGGAGACACGCTCGCCGTCGACGAGCTGAGCTTCCGCGTCGAGCCGGGGCACGTGACCGGCTTCCTCGGCCCGAACGGCGCGGGGAAGTCGACGAGCATGCGGCTGGTGCTCGGCCTCGACGCGCCCACCTCTGGCCAGGCGCTGGTGAACGGCGGCCGCTACGCCGACCTGCGCCGCCCGCTCCACGAGGTGGGTGCGCTGCTCGACGCCGGCGCCGTGCATCCGGGCCGGAGCGCCTACAACCACCTGATGTGCCTGGCACTCAGCAATGACATAGGTGCGCGCAGGGTCGCGCAGGTCCTGGAGCTGGTGGGCCTGAGCGGCGTGGCGCGCAAGAAGGCGGGCGGGTTCTCGCTCGGCATGAAACAACGGCTCGGCATCGCGGCGGCGCTGCTGGGCGATCCGGGGGTGCTGATGTTCGACGAGCCGGTCAACGGCCTCGACCCCGACGGCGTGCGCTGGATCCGCGGCCTCATGCGCGGGCTGGCCGAGGAGGGCAGGACCGTCCTGTTGTCCAGCCACCTGATGAGCGAGATGGCGCTGACCGCCGACCGCATCGTCATCGTCGGCCGCGGCCGGCTCGTGGCGGACGCGACCGTGGCCGACCTCACCGCCGGATACCCCTCTCTCGAGGAGGCGTACATGGCGCTGACCGCCTCCAGCGTCGAGTACGGAGCCGCGCGATGAGGGCGGTCCTCGCGTCGGAGTGGCTGAAGCTGCGCTCGGTCGGCGCCACCGGCTACGCGGTCGGCGCGGCCGCGCTCACGATCGTGCTCGGAATCGTCTGGACCCTCTATGTCGCGAGCCTGGCCGACGCACGCGGCTCGATCAGGGCCGCGGCTCCAGAAGCGGGATTCCTGCCACTGGTGCAGGTCAGCCTGGCCGTCCTGGGCGTGCTGGCGATCACCTCGGAGCAGGCGAGCGGCATGCTCAGAACCAGCCTGGCCGCCGTGCCGCGGCGTGGCCGCCTGCTGTTCGCCAAGGCCGCGGTGGTCGGCGGTGTGACGCTCGCGGCGGGCACCGCCGTCCTGATCGCCACCTACACCATCAGCCGTCTCATCGCCGGCGACCGTGCCCTCGGCTTCAACGACATCGGCCTGCTCGACGGCCTGCCCACCGTGCTGGTCTCCGCCCTGTCGGCCGCGGTGCTGGCGCTGGTCGGCCTGGGGCTGGGCGCCGCCACCCGCTCGACGGCCGCAGGCATCGTCTCGGTCGTCTCGCTGCTGTTCGTGCTCCCCGGCATCGCCACCCACCTGCCCGCTCCTTGGAACACGCGCTTCGCCTCGATCATGCTTCCCAACCTGGTGCCGCAGATCGCCGGCGACCGCCTGTCCCGCCGCCTCGGTGACGGCGTCCTGCCGCCGTGGGCTGCGCTGCTCGTCCTCCTCGCGTACGGCGGCGCCGCGCTGCTGGCCGGATACCTCCTGTTGAGGAGGCGCGATGCGTGAGCCGGTACCACCTGGCGAGCGGGCAGGACCCGTGAGCCGGAGATCCCGCCCGGAGCACGCGTGCCCAGGAGAAAGGAGATGTGGATGAGTGTGCTGGCCGCCGAATGGCTCAAGGTCAGATCGGTCCGCTCCAGCCATCTGATCGTCGGCATCGGGCTGGGTTCCGTCCTGCTCGCCGCAGGGCTGGCCTGGATGGCGATCGGCATGTATGACGACGCGTCGCCGTCCATGCGGGGCAGCGCCCGTATCGCGGAACTGGAGGAGGTGGTGGTGATCGTTCCGCAGTTGTGCCTGGGCATCCTGGGCGTGCTGTCGTGGACGTCGGACCGCGTGCTCCAGACCAGCCTGACCATCGTGCCGCGCCGCTGGCCCGTCCTGGTGTCCAAGGCTGCTGTGGCCGGCGGGCTCGGGCTCGTGGTGGGCGCGGTCACGGTCTTCGGGACGTTCTTCCTGTCCCGCGGAATGCTCGCCGGACGCTACCCGGTGAGCGGCTTCGCCGAGTCCTGGCCGATTCTGGTGCCGACCGGCATCTCCGTGGCGGTCTTCGCTCTGCTCGGGGTCGGGCTGGGCGTGATCATGAGGTCTGCGGCCGGGGCGGTGGCCGTCCTCGTTGGACTTATCTACGTTCTTCCGATGATCGGCGGCAATCTGCCCGAGCCGTGGAGCGAGCGGCTGGGTTCGGTGATGATCGGGGCGCTGCCCAGGGAGATCGCCGGCGCCTCACTGGCCTCGTCGGTCTACGGAGAGCTGCTTCCCCGGTCGCCGCCGCGCTCGTCCTGGCGGCCTATGCCCTGCTACCTCTGCTCGCGGGTGCCTGGTTGTTAAGGCGTCGCGACGCCTGACCGGCGTCGGAACACCCGCACGACCTGACCACCGTCAAACTCGAAGCAGAAGGGCACAGGCATGGCCCGAGGAGCCGGGCAGGGGTACGGCGTCGCCGTACCCCTGGAGAGGGTGCTAGACCTCCACCACGACCGGGATGATCATCGGACGACGACGGTAGGTGTCGCTCACCCAGCGTCCCACCGTGCGGCGCACCACGCGGCGGATCTCCTGCATGTCGACGACCCCGTCGGCCGCCTTGGCCTCGAGGGCCCGTTCGATCTGCGGGATGAACTCGTCGAACTGCCTCGGGTCGATCCCGGAGCCCCTGGCGTATATCTCCGGGCCGGCGGTCAGTTTGCCGGTCTGGGAGTCGACGACCACGACCACCGAGATGAAGCCCTCGTCGCCGAGGATCCTGCGGTCCTTGAGCGAGGTGTCGGTGATCTCGCCGACGGACGAGCCGTCCACGTAGACGTAGCCGGCGTGGACGGCACCAACGATCTTCGCCCGGCCGTCGATGAGGTCGACGACGACGCCGTCCTCGGCGATCACGATGTGATCGTCGGGAACGCCGGTGAGCGAGGCCAGCCTGGCGTGGGCACGCAGGTGGCGCCATTCACCGTGGACCGGCATGAAGTTGGAGGGCCTGGTCAGGTTGAGCACGTACAGCAGTTCGCCCGCGGCGGCGTGTCCCGAAACGTGCACCTTGGCGTTGCCCTTGTGCACGACGCGAGCGCCCCAGCGGGTCAGGCCGTTGATGACCTTGTTGACCGCTGTCTCGTTGCCCGGCACCAGCGAGCTGGCCAGCAGCACCGTGTCGCCCTCCGCGATGCGGATGGGGTGGTCACGGTTGGCCATGCGCGACAGTGCCGCCATCGGCTCGCCCTGGGAGCCGGTGCAGATGAGGACGACGTCCTCCGGCGGCCATTCCTCGATGTCACGGGAGTCGACGATCAGCTCCGGCGGCACCTGCAGATATCCGAGGTCACGGGCGATGCCCATGTTGCGCACCATGGAACGGCCGACGAGCGCGACCTTGCGGCCGTACTTGGCGGCCGAGTCCATGACCTGCTGAACGCGGTGGACGTGGGAGGCGAAACTCGCCACGATGACACGCTTGTCCGAGGTACGGATGACCTCGTCCACGACCGGGCCGATTTCGCGTTCGCTGGTGACGAACCCGGGCACTTCGGCGTTGGTCGAGTCGGACATCAGCAGGTCGACGCCCTCGGAGCCGAGCCTGGCCATGGCGCCCAGGTCGGTCAGCCGGCCATCGCTGGGCAGCTGGTCCATCTTGAAGTCGCCGGTGTGCAGCACCAGCCCGGCGGGCGTGCGGATGGCGACCGCGAGCGCGTCCGGGATCGAGTGGTTGACGGCGAGAAACTCGCAGTCGAACGGCCCGAAGCGGTCGCGCTGCCCCTCCACGACCTCGATCTTGGCGGGCTGGATGCGATGTTCGGTGAGCTTGGCCTCGATGAAGGCAAGCGTCAGCTTGGACCCGACGAGCGGAATGTCGCGCCGCTCGCGCAGGAGATACGGCACGGCGCCGATGTGGTCCTCGTGGCCGTGCGTCAGGATGAGCGCCTCGACGTCGTCGAGCCGGTCCCTGATGTATTCGAAGTCGGGCAGGATCAGATCGACGCCCGGCTGGTCAGGCTCGGGGAACAGAACCCCGCAGTCGACGATCAGCAGCCGGCCGTCGTATTCGAAGACGGCCATGTTGCGGCCGATCTCACCGAGACCGCCCAGCGCGACGATGCGCAGGCCCCCGTCGGCCAGCGGCGGCGGGTCCGGGAGTTCCGGATGCGGATGGCTCATGGTCTACCCGCCTGGAGACGTAGTGTTCGCAAAACTTCCTTGTCCTCCCCGTTCCTATGTATCTGTCAACTTCACCCCGCCGGCCACCAGGCAGGCCCGCAGCTCGGCGATCTGCTTGTCGTCCGCTTCCACGAGCGGCAGCCGTACCGGGCCCACGGGCATTCCGACCAGGCCGAGAGCGGCCTTGGCCATGATCGCCCCGCCGGCGCGCAGCATGATGCCGTCAACCACCGGAATCAACTGGCGGTGGATGGCGCGCGCTTGCTCGGCATGGTTGTTCCGGAACAGCTGGATCATCTTGGCCAGCTCCGCGCCGACCACGTGCCCGACCACGCTCACGAACCCGGCCGCGCCCACCGACAGCCACGGCAGGTTGAGCAGGTCATCCCCCGAGTAGAAGGCCAGGTCGGTGGCGAGCATCACCTGACCGGCGGCGAACATGTCGCCCTTGGCGTCCTTCACCGCGACGATGCGCTCGTGCTGCGCCAGCCGGATCAGTGTCTCGGTGGCGATCGGAACCCCGCTGCGGCCCGGGATGTCGTAAAGCATCACCGGCAGCTGGGTCGAGTCCGCCACCTGCGAGAAGTGTCGGTAGAGCCCCTCTTGCGGAGGCTTGTTGTAGTACGGCGTGACGACGAGCAACCCGTGGGCGCCCGCCCGCTCAGCCGCCTTGGCCAGCTCGACGCTGTGGTGGGTGTCGTTGGTGCCCGCTCCGGCAACAACGGTCGCCCGATCACCCACAGTTTCCAGCACCGCCTCCAGGATGCGAGTTTTCTCCTCATCCGAGGTGGTGGGGCTCTCGCCGGTCGTCCCACTGACGATCAGTCCGTCATTGCGCTGCTCATCAACCAGGTAGGTCGCGAGCCGCCGCACAGCGGCATAGTCGACGGCGCCGTCCCGAGTGAACGGCGTGACCATCGCGGTCAACATGTGACCGAAGGGGGCGTCGGTGGTTCCATTGGGCGAAGCCATAGTGCGAACGCTACCTGGATTCCCCAAACGCCACCGACAGCGCCACCCCGATAGTGGCCTCTGCTGGGGTTTGAGGTCTATCCGTTACGCCAGCGTGTGCTCTCCCTGACGTCCCTCATCTACCCAACTGCACCCATATATTACGGCAGAGCCAAGTGAACACCTCCCGCCGACGCGGGCGCGCCCCGATCGTCCGCACGCTTCTCACGTCGGACGTGGTAACCCGCCGTAACGACGCCCCTGACCCGGCCAAGTGGTTCACCGCAATCCAGAGACACATCCTTGTCCCTATCTCTTCGAGCAACACAGCCGCGCCCGGCTCTCCCTGGCCTGGCCGGTCTGGCCTGACATGGTTCGGCTGGGTCCGGTTTCGGCCTCGCCTGGCTGGATATAGGCCGAGGCTTGGCCTGAGTGTCACTGCTAGATGACCGGCCTGGCATGCCACTTGAGGGCGCGTCCTTGCTACGCGGCCCGCGTGGCTCGGACTGCTTGCCGCGAGGCTGCCCGTTGGCGGCCGCCGTCTGGCTGACGTTCTTGCCGACGCCGCGACCCCCTGGGCGCTGGCGAGGTTGACGCCTCGGGCGAGAGCAGTACCTCCACCTGCCATGGCCCGTGCCCACAGCCCACAGCCCACAGCCCACAGCCCACAGCCCACAGCCCACAGCCCACAGCCCACAGCCCACAGCCCACAGCCCACAGCCCACAGCCCACAGCCC
>NZ_JBHYIO010000014.1:181879-255362 GCF_042740095.1 Nonomuraea sp. NPDC059023
ACAGCGACAGATTGTCCGTAGCCCACAGCTCATGGTGTAGAGCCCGAGCCTATCCCCAGGTGGGCACCACCGCCCACGACCAGGAACAGGTTCTGATGTGGCTCTCGCTTCGTTCACGCGGCTTGGCCGAATCCGCAGGTCATGGCGTGATGCCGTCTACCTGCTGGTGCAAGCGGCCCTGGACCGGTTTCGGTGCTTGGTCAGGGGTTGCGGTTGGTGGTGGATGTTTGTGGCCAGGGTGGGGGTGGTTACCGGGGGCCCGTATCGCCACATGGGGGGTTTCGGCAGCGCGTCCGGTCGTGTCCTGGAAATGGAAGAGGCCGCCGATATGTGCTCGGGGGTACACACATCGACGACCTCTAACGGAGAATCGGTCACCCTTACACCCGCGTTACAGGGTTTCGCGGACAATTTTCCGCCATCGCAAAGTTGGTACTCCAACACTCGGCGATGACGGATGGTTACCTGCCGAATACGGCAACATGGGGCAACGCCTCACACGAACCCCAGGGATGCACTAGTGGCCACCTCTGATCCGGTCTACCTGCGCGTCGTCGAAGACATTCGGCGGCAGATCAACGACGGCACCCTCCTCCCCGGCGCGCCCATCCCCTCACGGGCGCAACTCACCCGTAAGTACCAGGTCGGCGAGACCGCGGCGCGGCACGCGCTGCGTGTGCTGGCCGCCGAAGGTCTCATCATCGGCCGCGTGGGCTCCGGCCATTACGTACGGGAACAGCCAGAGCTGTCCCCGCTGCACCGTTGGCGATTTCTCGACCACCCGGCCCCCTTCGCCGCTGACCTGCAGTCGCAGGGCAGGCGTGTGACCTGGGACTGGCACAGCGAGCCCGCCGAAGCCGGGCCGGACATCGCCCGGCGGCTGCGTGTCGACGAGTCCGTGACGGTCTCGCGTACCCGATACGTCTTCCGTGGCGACGGCAAGCCGCTGCAGTTGGCCACCTCGTATGAGCCGATCGAGTTCGCGGCGCACTCGGAGGACGAACGGCGCAGCCTGGTGACCCGAATGTCCGCGCACGGCATCAAGATCACGGAGATTGTGGAGACCGTGCGCACGCGCGTGCCGCGCCCTACGGAGAGTGACGCTCTGGACCTTCCGGCCGGGGTGCACGTTCTCCACGTCGAACGGACTCATTGGGCCGGCGACCGCCCGGTCGAGACGAGCGACATCGTGATCCCTGGCGACCGATTCCAGGTGGTGTACAGCATGCCCATGTAATTCATCGGACGTTCCTTCCGATCAAGTCTGGATTCGACCGTAATCTCTGGTTATCGTCACGGCAATACCTCCGATGTATGGAGTGCCGATGAGTCCAAGGATGCTGGCGGGAATGACCATGGTCGCGGTGATGCTGGTGGCGCCTCCGGCGGGGGCAGACATTCGGGCCGAAGGCGCCCCGGCACACGAAGACCCGCAAACCGACGGACCGCCGACAGGCGACGCCATGACCCGCGCGGCCTTTTCCCAGCAGGGCGGGACGGCGCGGAGAGCGCCCGGAGAGCGGGGGTCCACTACGGTGGCGCCGACCGGCACCGGTGCGGAGTCGCGAGGGTCCTTCACGGGTGCCGCGCGACCGGATTCTGCCCATGTCTGGGCAGGTCACAGGCCTCCAGCCGGCGCGACAATCCAGCAGGCCTCCGGTCCGGTGGCGGCCCATCGGCGTTCTGAATCGGCGAACTTCCAGAAGGTTGCTGTGGGGGCGGAGCCGTACACGCTGTGGTTTGACGAGCCAGCGCCCGATTCCGACAGCGGGTGGGAGCAGCGGTCGTTGCCGATCGGCAACGGGGCGCTGGGGGCGACGGTGTTCGGTGGGGTGGCGGCTGAGCGGCTGCAGTTCAACGAGAAGACCTTATGGACCGGTGGGCCGGGGGTCAGCGACTACAACTACGGCAACTGGGACACTCCTCGGCCTGGAGCGCTTGAGGGCATTCGCGAACGTATCTGGAAAGAGGGCGGGGTCAAGCCCGAGGACGTGCTGGCCGCGCTGGGGCACAAGTCCGACTCGCCACGCCATCGGCGCTTCGGTGCCTATCAGAGCTTTGGGGACCTCCGGCTGACCTTCACCCAGCCACCCACCGCTCCGGACAGCCCCTCAGAACGCCCCGCCTCCAGCCCGATGACCGCTGGTCCGTCGGACTCGGACTCGGGCACGGACTCGGGCACGGGCACGGGCACGGGCACGGGCAGGGGCTCGGGCTCTAACTCGGGCTCGGACTCGGGCACGGGCTCGACAAGTTCCGGGTCAACCGCCCCTGGTCTGGCCAGTTCCAGCCCGACATCCCCAGGTCTGACGGCCTCGGGTACGACCGCCTTGGGTACGACGGCGCGAGGGCCGGCGGCGCGAGGTCCGGCTGGCTCGGGTCCAGCACCGCAACGTCCAGCGCCACGAGGCCCGTCCACCCATGGGCTGACGGACTCCGAACTGACGGACTCAGAGCTGACAGCCTCGGGTCTGACAGCCCTGGGTCCCGCTGGCTCAGGAACGGCGGAATCCTCCGAATACCGCCGCTACCTCGACATCTCCCAAGCAGTAGCAGGCGTCTCCTACACCTCAGCGGGTGTCCGCTTCACCAGGGAGTATTTCGCCTCAGCCCCGGCAGGCGTGATCGTGGGCCGCCTGTCGGCGAGCGCACCAGGTCAGCTGTCGTTCAAGGCCGAGATCTCCACCCTGGCCAACCGCACCAGAACCGCCACGGCCGCCAATGGCCGCGTCACGGTCAAAGGGGCCCTGGCCAGCAACGGCATGCGGTACGAGACCCAGCTCCACGTGGTCAACAGGGGCGGAAGCCGTACCGATGGAGCGGATGGGTCGGTGACGGTCACCGGTGCGGACGAGGTGGTGTTGATCCTCGGTGCGGGCACCGACTATGCCGCGAAATATCCGATGTATCGGGGTGATGACCCTCATGCCAAGGTCACCGCTCAGGTGGATCGGGCGGTCAGGCTGGGGTATGACGGGCTGCTCACGAGGCATCAGGCGGACTATCGGGGGCTGTTCGACCGGATGAGGGTGGATCTGGGCGGGGTGATGCCGGCCGTACCGACGGACGAGCTTCTTGCCTCCTACGGCGCCGCACCTCAGGCGGATCGCGCGCTTGAGCAGCTTTACTACCAGTTCGGGCGGTATCTGCTGATCTCGTCCTCCCGGCCGGGATCGCTGCCCGCCAATCTGCAGGGCGTCTGGAATGTCCATGAGGCGCCCCCATGGCAGGCCGACTACCACGTCAACATCAACCTGCAGATGAACTACTGGCCTGCCGAGATGACCAATCTCGGTGAGACGTTCGAGCCGTTCGCCCGCTATGTCGATGGGCTGCGCGAGCCCGGACGGGTGACGGCGCGGCAGATGTACGGTGCGGATGGGTTTGTCGCGCACCATGCCTCGAACATCTTCGGCCACACGGGCGCTTGGGACCATCCCGCCTATTTCTTCCCGGAGTCCGGCGCGTGGCTGGCCGGCCAGCTGTACGACCACTACCGATTCACCCGCGACCGCTCCTTCCTGAAGAAGGCCGCGTACCCGGTCATGAAGGACGCCGCGCGCTTCTGGCTCGATTTCCTGCAGACCGACCCGCGCGACGGCAAGCTCGTCGCCATCCCCAGCCGCTCGCCCGAACTCGGCCCGTCGGTGGCGGGGGCGTCGATGTCGCAGGAGATCTTGTGGCAGCTGTTCACCGAGGTCAGGGAGGCCGCGCTGCTGACCGGCGACCCGGCGTTCGCGGCGAAGGCCAACAAGGTACTCAAGAAGCTCGATCCCGGTCTGCGCATCGGAAAGTGGGGCCAGCTTCAGGAATGGAAGGAAGACCTGGACAACCCGGACGAGACGCACCGCCATGTCTCGCATCTGTACGCGCTTCACCCGGGGCACCAGATCTCCCCGCGAACCACCCCGGAGTTCGCAGAGGCCGCCAAGGTCTCGCTGAACGCTCGTACCGACGCGGGGACCGGCTGGAGCAAAGCCTGGAAAATCAACTTCTGGGCGCGTCTGCTCGATGGCAACCGGGCCCACAAACTGCTCGGCGACCAGCTCAGAACCAGCACCCTGCCCAACCTGTGGGACACGCATCCGCCGTTCCAGATCGACGGAAATTTCGGGGCGACGGCGGGAATGACGGAGATGCTCCTTCAGTCCCATCTGGATGCCCTTGACCTGCTGCCCGCCCTTCCCGCCGCCTGGGCCGACGGCTCGGTGGACGGCCTGCGTGCGCGCGGTGCGTACACGGTGGGGCTGACCTGGAAGGGCGGCGAGCCATCCGAGGTACGGCTTCGCGCTGATAAAGCGGGATTGGCGACGCTACGGCATGACATGTTCCGCATGCCGGTACGCGTCTACCAGAACGGCCGTCCGGTCGCCGCCGTCCGCCACGGCGACAAGCTCCTTATCCCCACCAAATCCGGTGCGAACTATCGCATTGTGCCCGCATGAATACTGTCGGTGGAGGTTGATAGAAAGTTCTCGTGCTAGTCAACGACCTGCCCGCTCACGAGCGGCCACGCGAGCGCCTCATGGCGTCCGGCGGCGCCGCGCTCGCCGACCGTGAGCTGCTCGCCGTGCTGCTCGGGTCCGGGTTCCGCGGGGCCGGGGCGGTCGAGCTCGCCGCGCGAGTCATCGAGCACTGCGGTGACCTCGGCGAACTCGCCCGCGCCGAGCCCCATCGCCTGCTCGCCGTCCGGGGCGTGGGTCCCGCGAAGGCCGCACGCGTCGCCGCCGCCTTCCATCTCGTACGGCGGGCGCAGGCCGGGCCGGAGCGGGCCAGGATCACCGGGAGTTCCGACCTGGCCGAGGTCACCGCGCCGTTGCTCCGCGGGCACACGCGCGAACGGCTCGCGATCGTGGTGTGCGACGGCCAGGGCGGCATCTTGCGGCGTACCGTCCTGACGGAAGGCGGGGCCGACCACACGCCGTTCCCGGTCCGCGAGATCATCACCACCGTGCTCACCATGGGCGGCGCCGCGTTCGGGGTCGCCCACAACCACCCGGCCGGCACCCTCACCCCCAGCCCCGCCGATCTGACCGCCACGACCCGCCTGGCAGAGGCGGCCGACACCGTGGGCCTGCGCCTCCTCGACCACCTGATCATCACCGACACCGCCTGGCGCCGCATCCCCACCCCGTAGCCGCGCTTTGCCTGGGGGTACGGCTGGGCGGGCTGTTGCCCGGGGTTGCGGGACGTCGGGGAGGGCCGAGGGTGTGGACGGTCGGGAGCCGGGGTTGCGTGAGCAGCCGGGGAGCCGGGGTTGGGTGGGCCAGATGCCGACGACTGCCGGGAGCCAGGTGGCCAGGGGCCGGGGCCCGGAAGGGGCAGGGGCCGTGCGCGTTGCGCCGGAAGCCGCCGGGCAACGTCTCGCCGACGCGGCGCCGGACAAGCACGGGCGTGCGCCCCACTTCCCCGGTAGCCGGGGGCGGACGGGCGGGGCGGGGGGCCGTGCGCGTTGCGCCGGAAGCCGCCGGGCAACGTCTCGCCGACGCGGCGCCGGACAAGCACGGGTGTCCGCCCGCTCCCCTGCAACCCGGGGCGGGCGGGGCCAGGGCGGAGGGTGGGTGGGCTCAGGAGCGAGCGGGCCCGGGGCCAAAGGCGGACGGGGACAGCCGTGGGATGGGGCGCGAGGAGGGGGCCGCGCGGAGGGAGTCGCGCGGAGGGGCCGCGCGAAGGGGGCCGCGCGAAGGGGGCCGCGCGAAGGGGTGGAGCGGAGGACTGAGGTGAGGGGCAGGGCGTGGGTTGAGGGGGGTGGAGGGGCGCGCGGAGGGAGGGCTGGGGCGGAGGACCAGGGTGAGGGCAGGGCGTGAGTGGAGGGAGCTGGGTGGAGGGGCAGGTGAGGGGTGGGTGGAGGGGTGGGTGGCGCCGGGGGACCTGGTGGTGGGCCCGGCGCCGGTTGGCGGTTAGAGGGGTTTGCGGCCGATCAGGAGGGTGGTGAGTTCGTTCAGGGCTACCGGGCTGTCCACCTGGAATCCCGCCTCACGCAGCCACCCCTCCCCCTGCGCGATCGTGTACTCCGACGAGCCGCTGAGCAGCGCCATGTTCAAGCTCATCAGCAACCCGAACGCCGACTCCTCCCGCTGGTCGTCGATCATGCTGTCGTAGATGAGCAGCGCGCCGCCCGCGGGCAGGTGGTCGTAGGCGCGCTGGATGATCTGGCGGCGCTGGGATTCGACCCAGTCGTGGAGCACGTGCCCGATCACGTACACCTCGGTCTCGGGCAGCGGGTCGGTGAAGAAGCTGCCGGCCTGGAAGCGGACTCGGGTGCCCAGGTCGGTAGATGCCACCAGCTCGTCGAACAGGGGGTTGAGGGGGGCCAGGTCGAAGGTGACGCCCTCCAGGTGGGGGTGGGCGGCGGCGATGCGGGTGGTGAGCATGCCGCGGCAGCCGCCGAGGTCGGCGAAGGACTTCACCGAGGACCAGTCGAACTTCTCGGAGATGGGGCGGCCGAGGAGGGTGGCGTAGCCGTCCATGCCTTCGGCGAAGGAGCGGGTGCGCTGGGGGGTGGCGTACAGGGCGGGCATGGGGTCGTCGACCTTGGCGCCGTGAGCCAGGTTGGCGGCGGTCTTCAGGAAGGAGGTCAGGTCGCCCCACGCGGGGTAGAGGCGACGCTGGTTGAGGGCGAGGAAGCCGCCGATGTACTCGGGGGCGCCGGGGGTGAGGTACGCGCTGGCGGCGGCGGTCGGGCCGTAGCCGCTCGCGTCCCTGGTGAGCAGGCGCATGGCGACGAGCGCGTCGAGGAAGTCGCCGGCGACGTTCTGGTGGAGGCCGAGGTCGTCGCGCAGGCGCTCGTAGGGGACGGGGCCGTCGGCGACCTTGGAGAAGACGCCGAGTTCTACGGCGGCGTAGAGGGCCTGGGCCTCGTAGAAGCCGGTGGCCGTCTTGATCAGGGAAGCTGCGGTCAGCGTCATGGGCTGTCTCCTAGTCCTTGGTGAAGCAGAGGATGAAGGCGTCGCCGCGGGTGCTCGGCGTGTAGGCGGTGGTGGCATAGGCGTGGTACGGCTGCCGCTCGACGACCACGCGGTCGAAGAAGCGCAGGTAGCGTTCGAGGATGGTGGCGGCGGAGGCGGTGCAGGTGGCGGCGTCGGGCACGTCGCCGTCGAGGGAGAACATGGGCACGAACGTGCCGCCGGGGCGCAGCGCGCGCACCACCTTGGGCATGAACGCGTCGAGCCTGGCCCGGTCCTCGAAGATGGCCTTGGGCAGTTCGGGGTCGAAGAAGACGCCGTCGTAGCTTTCGGGCCTGAGGGTCTCCACGTAGTCGAAGAAGTCGGCTTCGACGATCTCCAGGGTGGCGGGCACGTCGGGGTTGGCCTCGCGGAACAGTTCGATGACCTTGGGGTGTTTCTCGACGACGGTGTGCCGGTAGGTGTCGGCGCGCCCGGCGATGCGCAGGGCGGAGTAGCCGAGCCCGAGGCCGACCTCCAGGAACTCGCCGCCGCGCTCGCACAGCAGGTCGGCCGAGCGCCACATGAGGGAACGTTCCCAGCCCTGCATGGCCTGGACTTCGCCGATGTAGAGCGTCACCTCTCCTTTCTCGTCGCGGACGAGGTTGATCTCGGTATCCGGAAGGGTCGTCATGTCTCTCCCTTGGTGAGGTGGTCGATGAAGCCGGTGGTGTGGGCGCCTTTGCGGAAGACGGGGGTGGCGAGCACCTCGCGCAGGAAGGCGGTGTTGGTGCGCAGTCCCGGCCCGGTGACGCGCAGCTCGGACAGGGCCCGGTCCATGCGGTCGATGGCCTGGTCCCGGTCGGCGCCCCAGGTGACGATCTTGGCGATCATGGGGTCGTAGTCGGGCGGGATGCGGGTTCCGGCCCGGACGTGGGTGTCCACGCGGACGAACGGGCCGCCGGGCGGCGTGAACTCCTCGATGAGGCCGGGGGCGGGGGCGAAGTTCCGCTCGGGGTCTTCGGCGTTGATGCGGCATTCGAGCGCCGCGCCCCGCCGTACGACGTCTTCCTGCCGGAACGGCAGAGGGTGTCCTGAGGCGACGGCGAGTTGCTCGCTGACCAGGTCGAGGCCGGTGACCAGTTCGGTGACGGGGTGTTCGACCTGGATGCGGCAGTTGGTCTCGATGAAGAAGTAGTCGCCGGTGTCGTCGTCGACGAGGAACTCGAAGGTGCCGAGGCCGCGGTAGCCGATGGCGCGGGCGCCGGCGAGCGCGGCCTGCGCCATCCGCTCGGCTAGCTCGGGCGCGACGGCGGGCGACGGGGTCTCCTCCAGGAGCTTCTGGCGGCGCCGCTGGGTGGAGCAGTCGCGTTCGCCCAGGTGTACGGCGTTGCCGTGCGCGTCGCAGATCACCTGGATCTCCACGTGGTGCGCGGCCCGCAGGTAGCGCTCCAGGCAGACCCGGTCGTCGCCGAACAGGAGCTGGGCCTCGGCCCGCACCCGCCGGTAGGAGCCGGGGAAGTCGTCGCCGGAGTACACGATGGCCATGCCACGCCCGCCGCCCCCGGCGACGGCCTTGATGACGACCGGGTAGCCGACCTCGTCGGCGAGCCGGCGGCCTTCTTCCTCCTCGACCGCGTGCAGGCTGCCGGGCAGTACGGGGACCCCGGCCGCGCTCATGGTGGCGCGGGCAGCGGCCTTGTCGCCCATGGCCTCGATGACGTCGGCGGACGGGCCGATGAACGTCAGCCCGTACTCCTCGCAGATGCGGGCGAACTCCGCGTCCTCCGACAGGAATCCGTAGCCGGGGTGCACGGCGTCGGCGCCGGACTGCAGGGCGGCCTCGACGAGGGCGGCGGCGTTGAGGTAGCTGCGCCGGGCCGGGGCGGGGCCGATCCTGATGGTCCGGTCGGCCCAGTCGGGCGGCGCGTCGGCCGCGGAGTGCACGGCGACGGTCCTGATGCCGAGCTCCCGGCAGGTACGCCCCACCCGTAGCGCGATCTCGCCCCGGTTGGCGATCAACACGGTGCCGAACATCATCGCGCCCCGGGGAAGAGGGTGTCGCAGGCCGAGGAGTCGCCCGGCGCGATGACCACGAGCGGCTGGTCGTACTCGACCGGCGCCGCGTCGGCCGCGGGGATCTCGACGACGCGGCCGGGGGCCTCGGCGACGATCGGGTTCATGAGCTTCATCGACTCGACGATCCCGATCTGCTGGCCGACCTCGACGGTGTCGCCGACGGAGACGTACGGCGCCGCCCCCGGCTCGGGCGCCCGGTAGAAGGTGCCGACGAGCGGGGCCCGCACCTGGATGTGCCCGTCGTCGGGAAGCGGCGGGTCCACCGTCGTGGTCACCACGGCGGGGAAGCCGTCGCTCCAGGTCAGCTCGGCGCTGGCCAGCCCGTGCGAGATCTTGAGCGTGGCCGGCGGATGCGGCAGCAGGGAGACCAGTCTGGTCGCCGCCTCGCACAGCGTGTCGAAGTCGCTGTCGTTGGGGAGCTCGGTCATGGATTCACCTCCGGGTGAGTTCTGGGACGCCGAAGCGCCGGAACCGGTCGCGGCGCTGCCGTACCAGCTCGGGGCCGGACAGCGGGAGCAGTTCTGCGAAGGCGGCGCGGACGGCGGCGCCGAGCAGGGCGGCGGCCTTGACGGGGTCGGTGTGCGCGCCCCCGTCGGGCTCCTCGACGACCGCGTCCACCACGCGCAGCCGCAGCAGTTCGCCCGCCTCGACCTTGAGCGCGGCGGCGGCCCGCGGCGCCTCCGCGGCGCTCTTCCACAGGATCGAGGCGCACCCCTCGGGCGTGATCACGGAGTACCAGGCGTTGGCGCTGATGAGGACGCGGTTGGCGACGGCGAGCGCGAGCGCGCCGCCGCTGCCGCCCTCGCCGGTGACGACGGTGACGACGGGCACGGTGAGCTGGGCCATGAGGCGCTGGCTCTCGGCGATGGCCAGCGCCTGGCCGCGTTCCTCGGCGGACAGGCCGGGGTAGGCGCCGGGCGTGTCGACGAGGGTGAGGACGGGCAGGCCGAGCTTGTCGGCCAGGCGCATCAGCCGGCCGGCCATCCGGTAGCCCTCGGGTGAGGGCATGCCGAAGTTGGAGGCCGTGCGGTCGCGGGTGGTGTGGCCCTTCTGGTGGCCGATGAGCATCAGCGGGAGCCCGTCGAGGCGGCCGATGCCGGCCACGATCGACGGGGAGTCACCGAAGACCCGGTCGCCGTGCAGGCGCAGGAAATCGTCGAGGACGAGGCCGGCGTAGTCGGCGGTGGTGGGGCGGCCGGTCTCGCGCGCCAGCCGTACCACATCCCAGGGTTCACGCGACGGCGGGACGAACGGCGCGACAGCCTCGAAATCCGGCGAAACACCCGAACGCGAGACTCCCGAAGAAGCCGATACCAGCGACGACAGCGTCGCGCGCAGCCCGGAACGCGGCACGATCGCGTCGACCATCCCGTGCTCCAGCAGGAACTCGGCCGTCTGGAAGCCGTCCGGCAGCTCCTGCCTGATCGTCTGCTGGATGACCCGGGGCCCGGCGAAGCCCAGCCGCGCCCCCGGCTCGATGAGGATGACGTCGGCCAGCGTCGCGAACGAGGCGGCCACCCCGCCGAAGGTGGGATCGGCGATCACCGAGACCGACAGCACCCCGGCCGCGTCCAGACCGGCGAAGGCCTGGGCGGTCTTGGCCATCTGCATGAGCGCGATCACGCCCTCCTGCATCCGGGCGCCGCCCGAGGCGGTCACGGTGACCAGCGGCGCCCGCTCGGCCGCCGCGGTCTCGGCGGCGAGGGTGACCAGCTCTCCGACGGCGGCGCCGAGGCTGCCGCCGAGAAAGCGGAAGTCCATGACGACCAGCACGACGGGCCGCCCGCCGATCGTCCCCCGGCCGCCGACGGCGGCCTCGTCGAGGCCGGTCGCCGTCCGCGCCGCCGCGATCCTGTCCGGGTACGGCACCGCGTCGACGAACCCCAGCGGGTCCTCCACCACCTCCGGCGTCTCGAAGGGCCGGAACGAGCCCGGGTCGAGCAGCTGCTCCACCCGCTGCCCCGCGGTGACGGGATGATGGCACCCGCACTCGGGGCAGACGCCCAGCGCCCTGCCGAACCGGCGGTGATGGATCATCGCCTGGCAGCGCCGGCAGCGGATCCACCTCTCGTCCACGACTCCTCCTAGAACGCCGAGACCACGGTGAAGGTCTCGTAGGGCTGCTCGCGGGCGATGTCGAGGTAGGGGCGCAGCGGGCTGGTGTGGCGGTGGCTGCTGCTGTGCACCCAGTCCTGGAGGTGCTGGTAGCTCTCCCAGTAGCTGGTGACGGCCATGGTGGTCTCGTTCACCTGGGAGTGCAGGAGCTCGTTGCCGAGCATGCCGGGGGTGCCGACGAGCTGCTCGCTGATCTGCTGGTACGTCTTCGACAGCGGCTGCACCTCCTCCTTCGGCACGCGGTACCAGAGGATGACCCGGACCCGCTCGTGGTCGGTCGGCATGGTGGCCATGGAGCCTCCTGTTCGGTAAGGGGCCAGCCGCGCGCGGTTGTCGACGTGCGCGGGGCTGAGTTCGAATTGCCGGAACGCGGACTCGTCGGTCCAGTCGGTGATCACGTAGTAGGCGTCCTCGCCGCGCAGCAGGCTCTGCCCCCGGTTGGCGGGGTGGGCGGCGATGCCCTCGGCGACCTCGCGCCAGGTGCGCTCGAAGGCGTCCTCCTGGCCGGGCCGTACCTGGATGTCGAGCAGCACGCGGAAGGTCACAGCGTGTACACCGCCATGGCCTCGACGTTGCCGAGGAAGACCAGCACCGTGATGACGGTCCTGACCATGTTCCACTTGCCGAAGGCGGGACGGGGGTCGCGCTGCGACCAGTCGGCGGGCAGGTCGTCGGGGTCGAGCCGCATGACCCGCTTCTTCAGCACGGCGTTGCGGGTCGCGGAGATCACGATGACCGCGACCAGTGCCGCGATGAGCGTACCGAGCAGGTATCGCGCGCCCTTGGTGGGCGCGACCAGCAGCAGGTAGACGTCGCACGCCAGCACGCCGATCACCATGATCGGCCCGAGCGGGTCGAACCGGGGCGACCAGTACTGGTGCAGCCGCACGTACTCGCCGGCGGGCAGGCGGCGCATCCAGGGCACGCCGCCGATCGCCGACCACAGGAGCATGCCCGCGACCAGGCCGCTCAGCGCGATGGAGATCTGTGAGACCAGGACGCCCATCGGCTCAGCCCGCCGCCTGCTCGACCAGGCCCTTGATCCGCTGCATCTGGACAGCGGTGTTGGTGTTCAGGCGCTCGCGCATGGCGGCGTCGTCCACCGGGGAGACGGGCTTCATCTCGAAGTCCTGGACCCAGCGCATGCGTACCCGGCCGGGCGCGGGCTCGGTGTACTCCCAGAAGAGGTTCATGTACTTGAACCAGCCGGTCTCGACGCGGTGGGCGCGTACGGTCCTGGTCTCGGGGTCGGAGGTGCGCTCGGAGACCCAGCTCCACTTGTTGCCCTGCGGGTCGGGGTGCATGGTGAGCCGGAACCTGATCGTGTGACCGTCGCGGGCGAGGATCTCGGTGGCGGCGTACTCGCTGAACAGCTCGGGCCACGACTCGACGTCGTTGGTCATCTTCCAGACCAGGTCGAGCGGGGCGGCGATGTCGATGGCGTTGTCGGTGTGGCCGGCCATGATCAGGCCTCCCAGTGGTAGAAGGGCGTGGCCATGGCGTCCTTGGGCTCACGCCAGTTCGGGTCGTAGGGCGAGATGAACTCGCTGAGGCCGGTGTTGAGCTCCTTGTAGAGCTCCGTGCTCCTGGCCTTGTAAAGCCCGTCGGTGATGTCCTCGCCGGCCTCGACCAGGTGGAAGTAGAGGTCGTGGAAGCGGAACAGGGTGCGCCGCTTGGCCCCGATGAGGTGGGGCAGCTCGGAGGCGTCCGACTTGGCGAAGAGGGCGGCGACGGCGTCGGCGTTCGCCGCGTCCATCTTCGCCACGATGAGCGTTCGCTGCATGGTCATCCCTTCTGGTGTTGGGTCAGCCGGCGGCCGGCCTGGAAGAGGGTGTCCGGGGGGTTGAAGCTGTAGCTCAGGCGTACGGCGGGCGTCGGCGGCCGGCCGAACCGGGAGCCCGCGGCCACCCGGATCCCGGCCCGCGCGGCGGCGGCCAGCATGTGCTCCTCGCTGGCGCCGCGCACCCACAGGAAGAACCCGCCGTGCGGCGGCCGGGCGAAGCAGGCCGTGCCCAGGCCCTTGACCAGGGCGTCCCGGCGGGCGCCCAGTTCCTTGCGGAGCATGGTGAGCCTGGCGTCGTAGCCGCCGTCCTCGATGAGGGTGGTGACCGCGAGCGAGGCCAGGTGGTTGAGCCCGCCACCGCTGGACAGCAGCCCGCTGGCGGCGGCTGCTGCCACCATGGGCGGCGCGGCCAGCATCCAGCCGAGCCGCAGTCCCGGCCCGAGCGTCTTGGCGAACGAGCAGAGCCTGACCACTCCCTCGTAGCCGGCCAGCGCGGCCATCGGCGCCGGCATGGTCAGCTCGTCCAGGCACAACTCGGCGTAGGCGTCGTCCTCCACGACGAGGACGTCGTGCTCGCGGGCCACGTCCAGCAGCGCCAGGCGCCGCTCCTCCCCCACCAGCCGCCCGGTCGGGTTGTGGAAGGTGGGGATCAGGTAGGCGAACGCGATCCGCCTGCCGACGGCCCGGTGCCTGCGGATGGCGGCGGCCAGCGCGTCCGGTTCCGGTCCCGCCTCGTCGGCGGCGAACGGGGCCAGGCGCAGCCCCCGGTCGGTGAAGATCTGCTTGCCGTAGTCGTAGGCGGTCGGCTCGCACAGGACCACGTCGCCCGGCTCGGCCAGCGTGGTGGCCAGCATGTGCAGGGCGTGGGAGGTGCCCGCGGTGATCAGGATGTGCTCGGGCCCGCAGCCGGCGCGTTCGGCGAGGGCTTCGCGCAGGGGCTGGACGCCCTGGTTCTCGCCGTAGGAGAGGGCGGCGGGGCCGTACCGGGAGAAGGCCTTGTCGTAGGCGGCGGCGAGCAGGTCCACGGGGAGCAGGGCGGGGTCGAGGTAGCCGGGGGCCAGGTCGGTGATCCCGGGCGGCGCGACGTCCTGCACGATTCCGGTACGCCAGTACGGGCTCACCCCGCGGCCAGCAGGACGGCGCGCAGCTCTTCGGCCGCGGCGCGGATGGAGCTGTGCGGCCTGGCCAGCGCGATGCGCAGGGAGCGGTCGCCCCGGGCAGGCTCGGCCCAGTGGAACTGGGTGCAGGGCAGCGCGTAGACCTGACGCTTGTGCAGTTCGTCCCAGATGTCGTCGCAGCGCAGGTGGCCGAGGTCGACCCGCTCCACGCTGACCCGGCTGTCGGGGTCGGGGAAGCTGACGCCGGGCACGTCGCCCAGGACGCCGCGCACGATCGCGCGGCCCTCGGCGATGAAGGCGTGCAGGTCGGACAGGCCGCCGTTGGCCGCGTCCTCGGCGAAGTGCTCGACGAGGGTCAGGATGAACGGCGAGACGCCGAGCAGGATGTCGGAGTAGATCTTGGGGATCGGCAGGCCGATGTTGCGGCTGTAGGCCAGTAGGCCGACCTTGAGGTCGAGCGTCGCCCAGAGCTTGCCGGTGTCCTCGATGACGACCCACCGGCAGCCGCTGGCCTCCAGCACCGCGTAGTGGTCGTAGTGGGCGCGGGTGTCGAAGCCGCGGAAGGAGGTGTCCAGGGCCAGCACGACGTCGCGCTCCCTGCACACCTCGGCCACCTCGGCCAGCCGCCGGGCCGACAGTACCCGGCCGGTCGGGTTGTTGGGCGTGGTGATGAAGACGCACCCCACCCCCTCCGGTACGGCCAGCGCCGGGTCCCCGGTGTGCAGCGGCTCCTCTTCGACCGGCACCAGCCGTAGCCCCACGCCGCGCAGGATGTCGGGGATGTTGTCGAAGGTCGGATGCACCAGCCCGACCGCGTCCGACGTCGTCACCAGCGACCTGGCCAGGATCTCCATGGCCACGGACGAGGCGTAGCAGCTGAGCACCGCGTTGTCGCCCACGGGGTAGCGGTGCTGGCCGAGGAGCTGGAAGAAGGTCCGGTGCGCGGTCCTTTCCAGGTCGGCGATCGGCTGCATCGCGGCCTTCTGGAAGAGCGTGGACAGCTCGTCGATGATGCGCTGCTGGCCGTCGCTGAGCTCCTGGCGGGCGTGGCCGTCGGCCACGTTCAGCTCGCTGTCGAGAGCCAGGATTTCGAGTTCGGTGAGGTTGACATTGCTCGAGATCATCTCTACGCCCCGTCGTGTTCTACCGGGAAATCCGGATGCTGTGCTGGTCAAACCATTGGTTGATCTGCAGGACCGACTCCATGTCGGTCAGGTCGCGCCACGCCCGCTTGGGCTCGATCGGCGACTCCAGCAGCGCCCTGGCCCTGCCCGTGTCGATGAGCGGCAGGACGGGGGCGCCGGAGTCGTCGAGGAGCCGGCCGAGCTCCGACTTCAGCAGCGGCGCGTACCCCGGGTCGCGGCCGGTGGGGAACTGGCTGGGCCCCCGCTCCAGGACGGAGGCGGGCAGCAGGTCGGCGACGGCCGCCCTGAGCAGGCTCTTGGGCTTGCCGTCGAAGGTCTTCATCGCCCACGGCACGTTGAAGAGGTATTCGACGAGCTGGTGGTCGCAGAACGGCCAGCGCAGCTCCAGCCCGCCGGCCAGGCTGACGCCGTCGTCGAGCGCGCAGCCGAACTCCTGCCACCCCCGCAGGTGCAGGTAGTAGATCTCGCGCATGCGCCGCTCGTCCTGGTCCTCCCCCTCCAGGTACGGCATGCCGGCCAGATCCTCGCGGTACCGGTCGGCGCAGTAGCCGGGCACGTCGAGCTCCTTGAGCAGGTCGGGCGCGAACAACCCGGTGCCGAGCCCGTCGGGCGGCAGGTGGTGGGCGGTGGCGGCGACCCACGGGTAGGTCTGGGCGGCGACGACCTCGGGCCGGTCCATGCCCATGAAGGAGGCGAAGACGGTGTCGGCCTGCTCGCCGGCCAGCACGACGCTGACCTTCTCGCTGACGCGCCTGGCCAGCGCCCGCAGGGACGCGGGGAACTGGGGCGCGGCGACCGGCAGGTCCTGCTGGGCGGCGACCGCGGTGCGCCGCAGCACCGGGTCGGTGACGGCGACGCCGTCCAGTTCGACGAACTCGTGCTCGGAGCCGATGTGCGCGGCCACCTCGCGGGCGTAGGGCGCGTCCTCACTGGCCCGCATCGGCCCGGGGCCGCCCGCGGCGCCGCCGGGGTAGCCGACGGTGAACGTGCGCAACGGCCCGTCGCCCCGCTCGGCCAGGATCTTCGCGGCGATCGCGGCGACCGTGCTGGAGTCGAGGCCGCCGGACAGCAGCACGCCCACGGGGACGTCGGCGTCGAGCTGCTGGGCCACCGAGTGTTCGAGCAGCTCGCGGACGCGGGCCACGGTGGTGTCATGGTCGTCGGTGTGCGGCCTGGCCGCCAGTCGCCAGTAGAGGTGCTCGTGGACGCCGGAGCGGCTGACGGTGACGACCTCGCCGGGCCGTACGCGCCGCATGCCCTTGACCGGGCTGCGGCCGACACTGCTGGTGAAGGCGAGCAGCTCGCGCAGGCCGTCGAGGTCGGCCACCCGCTCGACGAGCGGGTGGGCGAGCACGCCCTTCGGCTCCGAGGCGAAGACGACGCCGGAGACGGTCGGGTAGTAGAACATCGGCTTGACGCCCATGCGGTCGCGGACCAGCAGCAGCCGCTCGCGGCCGGTGTCCCAGATCGCGAAGGCGAACATGCCGTCCAGGTGCTCGGGGCAGCGCTCGCCCCACTCCAGGTAGGCGTGCAGCAGCACCTCGGTGTCGCTGCGGGTGGCGAACGTGTGGCCGAGCGCCTTCAGCTCGGCCCGTAGCGCGTCGTGGTTGTAGATCTCGCCGTCGAAGGCGAGGACGGCGCCGCCGTGCGCCATGGGCTGGGCGCCGCCGCCCAGGTCGAGCGCGGCTCTGCGCCGGTGGCCGAGCACGGCGCGCGAGGAGGCCCACAGGCCCTCGCCGTCCGAGCCGCGCCACGCGAGCGCGCCGAGCTGCGCGAGCACGATGTTGCGGTCCAATGCGAGATCACGGTGGAAATCCACCCATCCTGCGATGCCGGCCATCCGCCAGTTCCTCCGCGCGATTCGGGGACGCTTGCCCCGGTATGGTGGCAACCCGGTTTCGGCGCGGCCTGTAGCCGTGATCCAGACGGGAGCCAGCCCGCTTGGTCCAGGCGGTGGTAGTGCTGACACCACCCCGGGATCTCTCGTCGCCGCCCGGGTCTTTCGCGCCCGATCCCGGTTGACTGGGACCCATGACAGAGACCGCCACCGTGACGACGGACGCCGTACGCCTGATCGACCTCTCCCGCGTCTACGGCGAGGCCCCGAACGAGGTCGCCGCGCTGCGCGGGGTCAGCACCACCTTCCCCGCCCGCTCCTTCACCGCGATCATGGGCCCGTCGGGCTCCGGCAAGTCCACGCTGCTGCAGTGCACCGCCGGGCTCGACCAGCCGACCGGCGGGAAGGTGCTCATCGGCGGCGCCGACCTGGGCGAGCTCAACGAGCGCCAGCGCACCGAACTGCGCCGTGACCGCCTGGGCTTCGTCTTCCAGTCCTTCAACCTCATCGCCTCGCTGACCGCCGCCCAGAACGTGGCGCTGCCGATCCGCCTGTCGGGCCGCCGCCCGCCGCGCGCGTGGATCCGCGAGGTGCTCACGCTGGTCGGCCTCGGCGAGCGCATGGGACACCGCCCGGCGGAGTTGTCCGGCGGACAGCAGCAGCGCGTGGCCATCGCCCGCGCCATCGCCGCCCAGCCCGAGGTGATCTTCGCCGACGAGCCCACCGGCGCCCTCGACAGCAAGTCCGGGCGCGAGGTGCTGGCGCTGCTGCGCCGCCTGGTCGACGAGCGCGGCGACACCGTGGTGATGGTGACGCACGACCCGTTCGCCGCCTCCCACGCCGACCGCGTGCTCTTCCTGTCCGACGGCCTGCTGGTGGACGAGCTGCGTCAGCCCAGCTCCCGCACGGTCGCCGCCCGCCTGGCCGAACTGGAGGCCGCGTGACCACCATCTCCGCCCTGCCCGCGCGGCCGGGCGTACGCACCCGCACGCTGCTGTCGGTCGCCTGGCGCACCCTGCGCAGCCGCGTCTCCGGTTTCGCGGGCGCGGTGATCGCGCTCGCCCTGGGCGTCGCCTTCGCGGGCGGCGCGACCTCGATGCTGGCCTCCGGCTCCGCCCTCCCTCCCGACACCCCCGAGGCGGTACGGCGGGCCGTGTCGGAATCCGGCGCGCTGCTGGTCATGCTGGCCGTGATCGGCGCCTTCGTCACCGTCTTCGTGGTGGCCGGGACCTTCGCCTTCATCGTCGCCCAGCGGCGCAAGGAACTGGCCGTGCTGCGTACCGTCGGTGCCGCGCCCCAGCAGGTGCGGTGGATGGTGCTGGCCGAGTCGGGGTTCGCCGCGGTCCTGGCCTCCACGCTGGGCGTGCTGCTGGCCGGGCCGCTCATGGCCGCGATGGCGGCGCTGCTGCGCTCGCAGGAACTCCTGCCCGCCGCCTTCACCCCGAGCCTGTCGCCGGGCGCGCTGGCCGGATGCTTCGCCGCCGGGGTGCTCGTGGGCCTGGTCGCCACGGTGGCCGCCGCCCGCCGGGCCGCCGCAGTCCGTCCCGTCGAGGCGCTGCGCGCCGCGGCCCTGGCCGACCAGCCGATCGGCAAGGGCCGCTGGCTGGGCGGGCTGGCCGCGCTGGCGGCCGGGGGCGGCATGCTGGCCCTGGTGCCGGTGGCGCCGCCGGACGGGCGGATGCCGCTGACGATGTTCGTCTCGATGCCGCTGGTGATCGGCTTCGCGCTGCTGTCGCCGGTCTTCGCTGCCTGGACCAGCGCGCTGGTCGCCGCGCCGCTGGCCCGCCTGACCGCCGCCACCGGCGAGCTGGCCAGGGAGAACGTGCGGATGGCGGCCCGGCGCACCGCGGCCACCGCGGCGCCGGTGCTCATCACGGTCGGGCTGGCCGGGTCGCTGCTCGGCGGCACCACGCTGCTCGGCGAGGCCATGGCCGCCGACGCCAAGCAGGTGTGGCGCTCCGACCTGGTCGTGTCCGGCGCCGGGAGCGCCGAGGCGGCCCGGTGGCTGGGCGGGCAGGCCGGGGTGGGCGCGGCCGTACCGGTGACGTCGGGGCAGGTGGAGGTGCACGCCAACCGCACCACCCGCACGGTGCCCGCGCAGGGCGTGGACCCGGCCGGGATCGGCAAGGTCATGAACCTCACCAAGGTCGAGGGCAGCCTGGAGGCGCTGCGCGAGGGCGCGGTCGCCGCCGACCGGCGCCAGGCCTCGGCGCTCGGCTGGCGGCTCGGCGAGAAGGTGGAGCTGCGGCTCGCGGGCGGGGTGAAGGCCACACCGCGGCTGGCGGCGCTCTACGAGGGCTCACCGCTGGGCGGCGGGCTGCTCGTACCGCCGGGCATGCTCAAGGGCGCGGACGCGGGCTGGAGCGCCGTGCACGTGTCCGCCGACCGGCCCGCGGCGATCCGGGCCGAGCTGGAGAAGCGCTGGCCCAAGCTGAAGGTGTTCGACACCGTGGAGATCATGGCCATGGTGAGCGGGGCCCGGCAGGAGGGCATGCGCATCGGGGCCATCGCGCTGGCCGGGTTCGCCGTGGCGTACACGCTGATCGCGGTGGCCAACACCTCGGCGCTGTCGTTCGGGGCGCGCCGCGGGGAGTTCGCGCGGCTGCTGTTCCTGGGGGCTCGGCGGGTACAGGTGTTGCGGATGGCGCTGTGGGAGGCGTTGTGCGTGGCCGCCACGGGTGTGCTGCTCGGTGGCGCGGTCACCGTGGTGGCGGTGCTGGGGCTGCGCGGCGTGCTGGGCGGGCTCGGGCTTGAGGTGCCGACCGCGTTCCCGTGGACCGAGGCGGGGCTGGTGGCGCTGGCCTGCGTGCTGGTCGTGGTGGTCTCCGCGCTCGTCCCCACGGCCCTGCTGCTGCGCCGCCGCACGTCGGTCGCAGAAGCCGCCGCCTAGCGGGCGCCTTCGCGTAGGTATCGGAGCACCGCCGCGACCCGGCGGTGCTCCTCGTCGCTCGGCTCCAGCAGGAGCTTGGCGAAGATGTTGCCCACGTGCTTGAGCACCGCCGCCTCGGTGACCACGAGCTCGCGCGCGATCGCGCTGTTGGTCCGGCCCTCGGCCATCAGCGCGAGCACCTCGCGCTCGCGCGGCGTGAGGCGCTCCAGACCGGGGTCCTGGCGGTTCTCCAGCAGGCGCACCACCACCGTGGGGTCGATGGCGGTGCCGCCCGCGGCCACCCGGGTGACGGCGTCCAGGAAGTCCTCGATCTCGCCGACCCGGTTCTTCAGCAGGTAGCCGACGCCCCGCCCGGAGCCCGACTCCAGCAGTTCCATCGCGTACGAGCGCTCGACATACTGCGACAACACCAGCACCGCCACCTTCGGGTGCTCGGTGCGGATGCGCAGGGCCGCGCGCAGCCCCTCGTCGCGAAACCCTGGCGGCATCCGCACGTCCACGACCGCGACGTCCGGCAGGTGCCGGTCGACGGCGGCCAGTAACGACGGCGCGTCGCCGACGGAGGCCACGACCCGGTGGCCGAAGCGCTCCAGGATGTGGCGCAGCCCCTCGCGCAGCAGCACCGCGTCGTCCGCGATCACGACGTCCACGTAACCTCCACCCGCAGGGTCGTTCCCCCGCCTTCCGGACTGGACAGGCTGACCGTGCCGCCCACCGCCGCCACCCGGTCGGCCAGGCCGACCAGGCCGGTGCCGGAGGCGGTGTCGGCGCCGCCCGCGCCGTCGTCGCTGACCTGCAGAACGATGCGGCCGGGGGCGTCGCGCAGCAGCAGTTCGGCGCCGCTCGCGCCGCTGTGCTTGGCGAGGTTGGTGAGCGCCTCACAGCCCGCGAAGTACAGGGCCGACTCCACCGACTCGGGCGGGCGTCCGTGCGAGGTCTCCACGCGTACGGTCACCGGCACCGGACATCGCTCCGCCGCCTCGGCCAGCGCCCCTTCGAGCCCGCGGTCGGTCAGGATGGGCGGATGGATGCCGCGGACGAGGTCCTGGAGCTCGGCCAGCGTCTCCCCCGCCTCCCGGTGGGCCCGCTCGACCAGCTTCCTCGCCTCGGGGTCGGCCCCGGCCAGCTCCATCTTGACCAGCCCGAGCGTCATCATCAGCCCGGTGAGCCGCTGCTGGGTGCCGTCGTGCAGGTCGCGTTCGAGGCGGCGGCGCTCGCTGTCGAAGGCGTCGGCGAGCCGGGCCCGCGAGCGGTCCACCTCGATGAGCCGCAGCTCCAGCTCCTCCTCGGGCGGCCGCGTGAGCAGCGTACGGGCCAGCCCGGCCTCGGCCGCCGCGACGGCGGTCACCAGGTAGGCGGCCAGGACGAGCAGCACCAGCCCGGCCAGCGAGGCGCCCCACGCGAGCGCCGGGTCGGAGGTGACCTTCTGCCAGGACGGGTTGGCCGACGGCGAGAACGGCAGCAGGCGCCAGAACGGGGCCAGCAGCGGGCCCCCGGCCAGCAGCGCGAGCACCAGCAGCGCGACGGCGTTGAGCGGGCCGAGCAGGCAGAGCAGCAGCCCGTGCCCGGCCTCGCGCCAGGTGGCCGCCTCGCGCAGCAGCGGCCTGCCACGGTGCCGGCCACTGTGTGGATCGGGGGCCGGGCGGCCGTCGACCAGGCGCAGCCGGGCCCGCTCGACCCGGCCGAGCGTCTCGGCCCAGCGCGGCAGCAGGCGTAGCAGCGGCACGCCGACGACGATGGGGACGGTCACCACACCGACGACGAGCAGCACGACGGTCCCGGCCAGCCAGACGATCGCGACGAGGAAGCCGCCGAGCAGGTAGGCGACCGAGCGCCAGGGCCGGGAGCTGAGCGGCACCCGCGCCGGAGCGCTGACCAGCCCTTCCCACGGCCCGCCCTCGATCCCCACGATCCTCATCCTAATGAGGGAATTGAGCCTGGTTAGTGGCCCGCGCCAGGCGGGATGGAGGCTCATTGCCGATCTCCCCGGCGCTTCCTAGGCTGCGGGACATGACGCTGACCGGGTACTCCCTGCCGCTGTCCCCGTCCGGAAGTTCCTCCTCCCTCACCTCGCCGCCCTGGTACTTCTCCGGCGAGGTGGTGATGGTCGACTACCGTGTCGACCCGGCCGCCGCCGCCCGCTTCCTGCCACCGGAGCTCGAACTCGGGCCCGATCCCGGGGCCGCGGCCGCGGTGTTCGCCGAGTGGCAGTGGTGCTCGGAGTCGGGCGCGGAGCTGGAGGACCCGGCGGGCAGCCGGTTCTCGGAGTTTCTGATCCTGCTGGGCTGCTCGTTCGGCGGGTCGCCGATGGCGCGCTGCCCGTACGCGTGGGTGGACCAGGCGGTGCCGTTGATGCGCGGCTGGGTCCAGGGCATGCCGAAGCAGTTCGGGTCGGTGCACCTGACCAGGCCGGTCCAGGTGGGCCGGGCGGGGCCACGCATGGCCGCGGGCGGACGCTTCAGCGCCAGCCTCGCCGTACGCGACCGGCGGGTGGCCGAGGTGGCGGTGACGCTCGCCGAACGGGCCGAGCCGCCGCACCTGCACACGGTGCCGCTGGTGCACAACCGGCACTTCCCGGCCTGGGTGCCGGGCGAGAAGCCGCTGCACCAGCTCGTCGCCTCGTCGGTGCGGGACGTGGAGTTCGGGCCGGTGTGGCGCGGCGCGGGCGCGTTCCGGCTGCTGCCCGGCGCGGACGAGGACCTCGCCTCGCTGGCCCCGGTCGAGGTCGGCGCCGGATACGCCTTCAGCTACGCCGAGACGCTGGTGAGCGGCCGCCGCCTGGGCTGACCGCCCACGCACGGCCGCCGGCTGCGCTGGGCGCACGCGCTGGGCGGCTGAGTGCACGCGCGGGCCCCGGGACGGAACACCGTCCCGGGGCTTTTCCCTGCTCAACGTCAGAAGAACACCACCGTGCCCGCGTGCACCCGGCGGCGGAACGTCCACCACATCCACGCCTGCATCGCCGCCAGCACCGGCACGATGACGACGAGGAAGCCGCTCAGCACGCTCAGCGTCGCCGGGTCCGCGGTGACGTCCGTCAGGCCACCGGCCAGGCGCAGGCTCGCCAGCACCGCCGGTACGGCCGCCGCGAACGAGGTCAGCGCGACGGCACTGCCGTACCGGGACTTGGCGAGGGCGGCGGGGGCAGCCCAGAGCGCGGCGGCGGCGAGCAGCCCGAGCAGGACGACCGGCACGGTCGTGGCGATCCCGCCGGGGCCGGGTACGGCGAGCTGGGCGAGGGAGGCGAGCGCGAGCAGCCCGGCGGCGGGGCGCGACAGGCGGGTGGCCGTGGCGGTGGCGCGGGCGGCGAGGTCGGCGGGCAGGCGGGCGGCCAGGAAGACGGCGCCGTGCGTGGTGAACAGCAGCACCATCACCACCGCCCACACCGCGGCGTTGATCCCGGCCACGAGCCAGCGGTCGGTCAACGGCGGCGGGCCGGTCAGCAGCGCGCCCACGAGCAGCCCCCAGAAGACGGCGAACACGCCGCTCGACCCGCCCAGCATCGCGTCCCATCCGGCGCGCCAGCGCGGCGACGGGCGGCGGCTGCGGAACCAGATCGCCGCGTCGCGCACCACCCAGATGAGCAGCCCGGCCACGATGAGCAGGTAGAGGCCGCCGAGCAGGTGGTCCTTCATCAGCGGGAAGGCGCCGGCGAGCACGCCGCCGACGGCCACCAGCCACACCTCGTTGCCCAGGAAGAAGGGGCCGATGGAGGTGAGGACGGCCCGCCGCTCGTACTCGCCGCCGCCGAGGCGGCGCAGCAGCAGCCCGGCGCCGATGTCGAACCCGTCCACGACGAAGTATCCGGCGAACAGCAGGCCCAGCAGGATCGGCCAGAGAAGGTCCATGGTCTGCTCCTTCAGAAGCTGTGGGCAGAGGCGGGCTTGGCCACCTGGTCGAGGGTGGAGCCGAACAGCTCGTCGTCCGGGCCTTTCCGGACGAAGCGCGCGATCAGCACGTAATCCACGACCGCCAGCGTGCCGAGCACCAACGTGAACCCGACGAAGGAGATCAACACGACGGCGGCCGGGAGATCGGAGACGGCCTTGTCGGTGGTCAGCAGGCCGTAGACGGTCCACGGCTGACGGCCCACCTCCCGCACCAGCCAGCCGGAGATCACCGCGATGAACGGCAGCGGGACCATGATCAGGAGAACGTAGAGCGGGAAGCGCAGCCGTACCACCCAATTGCGGAACAACAGGATGAGGCAGACGAGCAGGATGAGCGCCATGATGAAGGCGCTGTTCATCATGATCTGGTACGGCACGCCGATCCACCCGGGCGGCGCCCAGTCACCGGGCCCGAACTGCTGCTCCATGGCCTGTTGCGCCGCCGCCATCCGTTCCGGCTCGCCGTACATCTGGGCGAGCTTGGCCGGTTGGGTCTTCTCGATCACGACTTCCTGCAGGAAGCCCCAGTGGATGATCGAGAACGCGCCGATCGGGGCGGCGATCAGCCCCCAGCGCATCGACCGGCGGAAGACCTCCACCTCCTGGGTGCGCTTGATGAAGTGGTAGGCGCTGATCCCGGCGACGAACAGCCCTCCGGCCAGCACGGCCGCGGAGATCACGTGCAGCAGCGTGTCGATGAGGTTGCTGTTGGCGAGAAGCGCGCCGAAGTCGGTGAGGTGGGCCTGGTCGCCGCGCATCTCGTAGCCCACAGGATGCTGCAGGAACGCGTTCGCGACCATGATCCAGAAGGCTGAGGCGTACGCGGTGAGCGCCACCAGCCAGATCAGCGTCAGGTGGACGCCCTTGCGGATCCGGTCCCAACCGAAGATCCACATGCCGAGGAAGGTGGCCTCGGCGACGAACGCGATGAGTGTCTCCAGGGCCAGCGGCACGCCGAAGACGTTGCCCGTCACCTTCGACAGGCCGCTCCAGTTCAGCCCGAACTGGAACTCCATCACCAGGCCCGTGACGATGCCGACCGCGTAGTTGACGACGTAGATCTTGCCCCAGAACTTCGTCATGCGGCGGTAGACCGGGTTCCCGGTGATCGTGTAGGCGGTCTGCATGCCCGCCACGAACAGCACCAGCCCCAGCGTCAGCGTGACGAAGAGGAAGTGGATCGAGGTCGTCGTCGCGAACTGCAGCCTCGACAACAGCAGGTTGTCCATGGTTCACCAGCCTGTCAGTCCAGGTCGGAAGGGGGCGTCCGCCGCAGGGAGGCTTCTGCGCCTACCCCGGCGGACGCAGTGGGCGCGGCCGTCTACTCCCCCGGCTGTAGGCGGCTGTTGACCAGATCGATGAACTCGCTCGGCAGCTTCACGCCGCCGACCTCGTCGTCGCCGAGCTTGACGCCGAACTCGCGCTCGACGCGCACGGTCATCTCCAGTACGGCCAGCGAGTCGTAGTCGAGGTCGGCGAAAGGCGTGTCGAGGATGTCGCCGTCCAGGTCGACGGCCTCTCCCTCACCCGCGGCCTCCCTCATGATGCGCCGCAGGTCGTCCAGGGTGAACACGGTCATGGTCGCTCCCTTTCTTCGGTGGGGTGGGCAGTTTGAGCAGAAGGGTGGCCAGCAGCCCGACGCCCGCGCAGACGGCGGCGGCGAGCAGGACCAGCGTGAGCGCCGAGCCGTAGCCGCCGGTGACCGCCGTGCGCAGCGCCTCGGGCAGCGCGCTGACCGTCTCCGGGTCGCCGGCGGCGGTCACGGCCCGGGTGAGCTGGTCCTGCGGCACGCGGGCGGCCAGTTCGGCCCCCAGCCGCGCCTGGAAGGCGCCGCTGAGCGCGGCCAGGCCGAGCGTGCCGCCGAGCTGGCGGCTGAGCGACTGCAGCCCGATCGCCGAGCCGAGGTCCCGGCGCGGCGCGTGGTTCATGACGGCCACGGAGTAGACCTGGAAGATCAGCGCCAGCCCGACGCCGAACACGAGCGCGCCGGCCAGCATCGCCGCCCCCTCCGCCACCGCCAGCGCGACCAGCCCGCCGGTCAGCAGCACGCCGCCGAGCACGGCGAACAGCTGGGGCCGTCCGGCGCGGGCCATGAACGAGCTGAGGCCCAGGGAGACGATCAGTGACCCGGCGGTGAGCGGCATGAGCGCAAGACCGGCCCCGGTCGCCGACTCGCCGCGGGCCACCATGAGCAGCGGCAGGAAGGTGACCGCCGCGAACATCGTGAGACCGGTGACGAAGCCCTGGACGTTCGCGACGACGAGCACCGGGTCGCGGAAGAGCCGCAGCGGGATGATCGGCTGCTCGGCCCGCCGTTCGACCCGCAGCCAGGCGATCACCAGCACGATCGCGGCGGCGCCGAGCCCGACGACGACCGGCGAGCCCCACGCGTAGGCGACGCCCGCCCAGCTGCTGACCAGCACCAGGCAGGTGCAGACGCCGCCGAGCAGCGCCGCGCCCAGGTAGTCGATGCGCACCCGCGTCTCGGGCCGGGGCAGCAGGCGGGTCCTGGCGATGAGCGCGACCGAGATCAGCGCCACCGGCACGGTCAGCCAGAACGTCCAGCGCCAGTTGATCCAGTCGGTGATGAGGCCGCCCAGGAACGGGCTGATCGCCGCCGAGGCGTTGAGCGTTGTGGCGAACCAGATCTGGTAGCGCATGCGCTGCTCGGGGCTGAGCAGTTCGGCGTAGATAGCCATGGCCGAGACCATGAGGCCGCCCGCGCCGACGCCCTGGACGATGCGGAACAGCACGAGCTGCGGCATCGACTGGGCCAGCGCGCACAGCACCGACCCGGCGGTCAGCAGGGCCAGCGCCAGGATGAAGACCTGCTTGCGGCCGAGGACGTCGCTGAGCTTGCCGTACAGCGGGGTGGTGACGGTGGAGGCGAGCACCGCGCCGGTGGTGACCCAGGCGAACAGGTCCAGCCGCCCGAACTCGCCCACGATCGCGGGCATCGCCGTCGCGGTGATGTTGAGGTCCACCATCGCCAGGAACTGCGCCAGCGCCACGGCGACCAGCGGCAGCGCCACACCCTGGCGGCGGGTCCCGGCGTTCACCATGGCCGCTCCTCTTCCTCCGCGCGTTCCTCCTCGGGCACCGGGAACCAGATCCAGAACACTCCGGCCCTGGCGATCTGCTCCAGCAGGTGCATGACCACTCCCCTCACCGCGTCGCCCGGCACAGGACGCGCGCCAGCGCGTCCGGCAGTTCATCGGGCGAGCTGCCGCGCCAGGCCACGATCCCGTCCGGCCGCACCAGTACCGCCCCGTCCCGCTCCACGCCGTGGCGCGCGCCGAACTCCGGCGCCCGCACGACGTGCACCTCGAGATCCGGTACGGCCGCGCGCCAGCGTTCACCGGAGTCCCCGGTCAGCAGGCACGGCTCCCGCCCGAACAGGTCGAGCGTCGAGCGGCCGTCGCCCAGCGGGACATGCGGCGCCCGGGTGCCCGGCTCGCCCGCCGGTTCGGCGTAGTCGCCCTCGCCGTAGCGGAAGCCCAGCGTGAGCGTCAGGTCGTCGAGCAGCCCCGCGTCGGCGGCCGGGCGGCCGAAGCCGGTTCCCGAGGTGACCCTGCGCAGGCACTGCTCGACGGTGAACTCCGCCACCGGGGCGCGCTCGGCCTCGTAGGTGTCGAGCAGTTCGGGTCCGGCCTTGCCGCGCAGCACGTGGGCGAGCTTCCAGGCCAGGTTGTGCGCGTCCTGGATGCCGGTGCTGGCGCCGAAGCCGCCGACCGGTGGCATCACGTGGACCGCGTCCCCGGCGAGGAACACGCGGCCTTCGCCGTACCGGGTGGCCGACAGTGCCGACAGCTCCCACGACTGGGTGTCGAGGATGCGCACCGGCAGTCCCGGCGCCCCGATCGCCGCCCTGACGAGCTGGACGCAGCGGGGCCACGGGTAGTCGGCCGAGCTCTGGCCCTTGGCCGGGTCGTACTGGATGTAGAGCGTTCCCTGCGTGAGCGTGTCGTCGTGGACGAGCAGCCCTTCGACGGCGTCGTTGACCACCTGGCAGATGGCGAAGCGGCGCTCGCCCAGGTACTCGCGCAGATCGGCCTTGAACACGATGCTGAGCTGGCGCAGCAGCGCGGGCGTGCCCTTGAGCTCGATGCCGAGGCGCTGCCTGACGCGGCTGCGCACCCCGTCCGCGCCGATCAGGTACCGGGCCCTGATCCGCTCCGCCGAGCCGTCGCCGCGGCTGCGCACGGTCGCGGTGACGCCGTCGCCGTCCTGCTCGAAGGCCGACAGCTCGACGCCGAAGTCGACCCGCGCGCCAAGCGCCACCGCGTGCTCGCGCAGCAGCGGCTCCAGCCGGTCCTGGCTGCACAGCGCCCACGGCGACGGGCTGAGCCGGTCGAGGTCGGTGGCGGTGGGCAGATCGGCGCGGAACATCTCCTCGCCGGTCAGGCTCTCCACGCGGGCCCGCATCGTGTGCCCGGCGAAACCCTTGCTGGCCTCCAGTACGGCCGGCTCCAGGCCGACCTGGCGCAGCAGTTCGACCGCGCGCGGGTTGAAGCCGCGCGCCCTCGGATGGATGGACAGGTCGGCGCGGCGCTCCACCACCCGGCAGGAGACGCCGTGCCAGGCCAGGAAGGCGGCGGCCGACAGGCCGACCACGCCGCCGCCGACGATCAGGACCTCGGTCTCGCTCATGGCTTGCGGGCGGTGATGAGCGTGTTGTGCGTGCCGAGCTCGGCCTCGGTCAGCCCGGTGAACCCGGCTTTCTCCAGCCAGGAGCGGCAGTCGGCACGCTTGTACTCGGAGCCGTGCGGCGTGACCATGAGCATGTTGAGGCTGGTCAGCAGCGCTCCCGCCGGGCCCTGCCGATCGTCGTCGATCATCGGGTCGCAGATCAGCAGCACGCCGCCGGACGGCAGCGCGGAGAAGGCGGCGGCCACGAGCTGCTCACGCTCGCTCACCCCCCAGTCGTGCAGCACGTGGCTCATGACCAGCGCCTGCGCGCCCGGCATCGGGTCCTCGAAGAAGTTGCCCGGGTGGAAGGTGATCTTCCCGGAGAGCCCGAGCTGGGTCATGTGCTCGTGGAAGACCGGCTCGACGCCGGGCAGGTCCATGACGCCCGCCTCGATGTGCGGGTGGCCGCGCAGGATCGCCGCGGCCAGGTTGCCGCGCGCCCCGCCCACGTCGACCACCGAGGTGACCGTGGACCAGTCGAACGCCTCGGCCAGCACCGGGCCGATCATGCCGTTGAGGTAGTCCATGCCGGCGGTGAAGTTCCGCCAGGCGGCCGTGGTGCGGTACTGCTCGGTGAACATCTGCGCGCCGGAGCCCCACCGGTTCTGCGGCTCGCCGGTGCGCAGGGCGTCGATGAGCTGGTTCCAGCGGGCGTCGGCCGCGTTCAGGAAGGCGCCCACGTAGGAGGCGCGGTCGGAGTTGAGGTAGTGCTCGGCCAGCGGGGTGTTGTGGTAGATCTCCCCGTCGCGGCTGAGCACGCCGAGCGCGACGAGCGTGTCGAAGAAGTCGCGGGCGCCGCGTGGATGCAGCTCCAGGCGTTTGGCCAGTTCGTCGGACGAGGCGGGCGCGCCGGACAGGGTGGTGAAGACGCCGAGCTCGGCCGCCGTCAGCACCGTCTTGCGGCTGAAGTAGGCCGTGCCCAGGCGCCACAGCGGCTCTGCGCTGACGGCGGGCGCGGTCATCTCGCTGGTCATACGGGACCTCCATCGGTGGTGAGCTGGAAGGACGGGTTTGCGGGGCCCGGTCGCAACCGGGCGGCGATGCGGGTGCGGGCCAGCGCGAGCGCGGCCGCGACGAGAAGGGGCAGGATCGTGAGCACGAGGAAGTAGCCGGGCCCGGGGCCCTGCGCGGCCTGCGGTCCGGCGCCGCCGGGCATGGCCAGCCGCGCCAGCTGGCCGCCGACGACGGCGCCGACCGCCCCGGCCAGCCACCACAGCCCCATGAGCTGGCTGGTGGCCCCGGCCGGCGCGACCATGGCGGTCACCCCGAGCCCGACCGTGCCGATGATCAGTTCGGCGATCGACAGCGTCAGGTAGACCACGACCAGCCACAGCGGCGAGGCCGCCGGGCTCTGCGCGGCGAAGACCATGAGCAGGAAGCTGCCGGCCGCGATCACCAGCCCAGCCGCCAGCTTCACCGGTACGGCCAGCCGCCCCGCCGGCCCGCCCCACACCCGCGCCAGCACCGGCGCGGCCAGCAGCACGAACAGCGGATGCAGCGACTGGAACCAGCTCGCCGGCACCAGGAACCCGCCCACCTGCCGGTCGGTCGAGACGGCGGCGAAGTGGTTGAGCACCGAGTTGCTCTGGCTGACCAGCAGGAACAGCACGGCCGTGGTGAGGAAGACCCAGGCGTAGGCGCGCAGCCGTACCCGCTCGTCGGCCGACGCCCGTTTGAGGATCATCCGCGAGTACGGCAGCGGCGCGACGAGCACCAGCAGACCCACCACGGCCACGAGCACCTCCACCCGCAGCACCCCTTGGACGGCGGCGGCGATCAGCCCCGCCGCCACGACGGCCACGACCACGGCGCTCCACAGCCGCAACCGGCGCAGCGTGGCCGGATCGGCGGGCTGGCCGGGCTCGCGCCCGAGTTCGCCGAAGTGCCTGCGGCCCCGGGCGAAGACGGCGATGCCGATGCCCATCCCGATCGCGGCCGTGCCGAAGCCGAGGTGCCAGTCGACGGTCTCGCCCACGAAGCCGGTGATCAGCGGCGCGAGCAGCGCGCCGACCTGGATGCTGACGAAGAAGACGGAGAACGCCGCCTCCCGCTCGGCCGCCTGTCCGGGCGGGTAGAACGAGCCGAGCAGCGCGGAAAGGTTGGGTTTGAGCAGGCCGGTACCGGCCGCGATCAGCGTGATGCCGAGGTAGAACGTCGCCTCGGCCGGGACCACCAGCGTGAGGTGGCCGCAGGCGATGAGGATCGCGCCGTACAGGACCGCGCGCTGCGGCCCGAAGACCCGGTCGCCCAGCCAGCCGCCCGGCACCGAGGCGACGAACGTGGCCGAGATGTAGAGCCCGACCAGGGCGCCCGCGCTGCCGGGAGGCATGCCGAGCCCGTCGGTACTGGTCGCGTAGAGGAAGAGGATGGCCATCATCCCGAAGAAGCTGAATCGCTCCCACAGGTCGGTCATGAACAGCGTGCTGAACCAGCGCGGCTGTCGCCAGGGAAGCAGCGATGGCGCCATGGGCATCCACTCCCGTCGCTCGGGGGCCGGTCCGTCGGCAGCGATGCTGGCACCCGGATCTTGTGCCGGGTTTGTGTCTCCTTGGTGCCCGAGTCGTCTCCAGCGCCGCTCAACGTCCGCACGACGGCCGCCCGGTATGGCTGGGGGATGCGCAGATTCCCCTTCGTCCCCCGCTGCCCCGGCGAGCCGGCGCCCGAGTTCGAGCAGCTCAGGCGGGAGGAGCCGGTGAGCAAGGTGACCTTCCCGACCGGCGACACCGCCTGGCTGGTCACCACCTACGAGGACAACAAGACCGTGATGGGCGACCAGCGCTTCAGCCGGGCCCACACCACCCGGCCGGGCGCGCCCCGCCTGCAGCCGATCCCGCCGGACCCGAACTCGATGTTCAGCATGGACCCGCCCGAGCACACGCGGCTGCGCCGGCTGGTCTCACCGGCCTTCAACAACCGCAGGACCGCCGCGCTGCGCCCGGTCATCGAGCGCGAGGTGGACCTGCTCGTCGGCGCGCTGAAGGAGGCCGGGCCGCCCGCCGACCTGGTGTCGCTGTTCGCCAGGCGGCTGCCGATCACCGTCATCTGCGAGCTGCTCGGCGTGCCCGCCGCCGACCGCGACACCATCGCGGGCTTCGTGGACGTCCTGCTCAGCCTCACCCAGTACCCGCCCGAGCAGGTCGCGGCCACCCGGGCCGAGCTCAAGCGCTACCTGGCCGGGCTGATCGCCGACCGGCGCGCCGACCCGCGCGACGACCTGGTCAGCGAGCTGATCGCCATGCGCGACTCCGGTGACCGGCTCAGCGAGGACGAACTGGTCATGCTCGGCGCCACCGTGCTGACCGGCGGCTTCCTCAGCACCGCCAGCGAGATCGCGCTGTCGTTCCTGTGCCTGTTCCGCCACCCCGCCGAGCTGGAACGGCTGCGCGCCGACCCCGGCCTGCTGCCGTCCGCCGTGGACGAGCTGCTGCGCTACAACGCCCTCACCACCGGCGGCGGCCTCCTGCGGATCGCCACCGAGGACGTGAAGCTGGGCAACGTGACCATCGCCGCCGGCGAGGCCGTGCTGCCCGCGATCTCCTCGGCCAACCGGGACCCGAGCGTCTTCCACGACCCGGACGTGTTCGACATCGGCCGCGAGGACAACCCCCACCTCACCTTCGGCCACGGCATGCACTACTGCCTGGGCGCGCGCCTGGCCCGGCTGGAGCTGGAGATCGCGCTGGCCGGGATGCTGCGTGGCCTGCCCACGGTACGGCTGGCCGTACCGGTGGAGGAGCTGCGTCCGCAGGGCGGGCACCTCATCCGCGGCCTGCCCGAGCTGCCCGTGACCTGGTGAGGTTCTTCAGAGCCTTCTGCGGGGCGTGACCAGGCCGGACTCGAAGGCGATCACCACGAGCTGCGCCCGGTCGCGCGCGCTCAGCTTGATCATGGCCCGGCTGACGTGGGTCTTGGCGGTGGCCGGGCTGACCACCATGCGCTCGGCGATCTCCTTGTTGGACAGGCCGGCGGCGACCAGCGCGACCACCTCGCGCTCGCGGTCGGTCAGCACGTCCAGCTCGGGCGTCGGACGGTCCTCCGTCGACTTGGCGGCGTACTCGTCGATCAGGCGCCTGGTCACGCCGGGGGTGAGCAGGGCCTCGCCCCCGGCCACCACCCGGATCGCCTGCAGCAGCATGGCCGGCTCGGTGTCCTTGACCAGGAAGCCGCTGGCGCCGGCGCGCAGGCTCTTGAAGACGTACTCGTCCAGCTCGAAGGTGGTCAGGATGACCACGCGCACCCCGTCCAGGCGGGGGTTCTCGGCGATGCGGCGGGTGGCCTCGATGCCGTCCATCTCCGGCATGCGCACGTCCATGAGGACGATGTCGGGTCTTGACGTCGCGGCCAGTTCCAGCGCGCGACGGCCGTCGCTGGCCTCGCCGACGACCTCGATGTCCGGTTCGAAGTGCAGCAGCGCCCGCAGGCCCGCCCTGATCAGCGGCTGGTCGTCGGCCAGCACCACCCTGATCACGCCGCCAGCCCCCTCACCGGCAGCCGGGCCGCCACCAGGAAGCCGCCGCCGGGCGCGGGACCGGCGTCGAAGGCGCCGTTGAGCGACGCCGCGCGCTCGCGCATGCCCACCAGTCCGTTCCCCTCCCCGGGCGTGCCGCCCACGCCGTCATCGCGTACCTCCACCAGCAGCTCGCCGCCCGAGCAGCGCACCGACACCTCGGCGCGGGCCGCCCCGGCATGTTTGATGATATTGGTCAGAGCTTCCTGAACAATCCGGTAAACCGCTAGATCCACGGTTTTCGGGAGTGCGGGGCAGTCGGCGGGCAACGTGAGATCCACTTCGACGCCGCCGGATCTGGCCCGCCGTACCAGCTCGGGAAGGCGGTCCATGCCCGGTGCGGGCGCGAGCGGCTCCTCGGCCTCGTCCACGTCGCGCAGCACCCCGAGCGCGCCCCGCAGTTCCACCAGGACCTCCTTGCTCACCCGGCGGATGTCGCCGAGCGCCCGGCGGGCCTGCTCGGGATCGCGGTCGATGAGGTGCTCGGAGACGCCCGCCTGCAGGTTGATCACCGAGATGCTGTGGGCCAGCAGGTCGTGCAGTTCGCGGGCGATGCGCAGGCGCTCCTCGGTCACCCGCCGCCTGGCCTCCTCCTCGCGGGCGCGCTCGGCCTGGGCGACCCGCTCGCGCTCGGTGATCAGCTGTTCGCGCCGGTTACGCGACATCTCGCCCAGGATGAGGATCGCGACCAGCCAGGTCACGAACCACACCGTCCCCTGCACTCCCGGCGGGCGGGTGCCGAACCAGCCCAGCATCAGCGTGCCCACCAGCCAGACCAGCGCGCCCGCTCCTCCGAGCCTGCGGTAACCGGCGCTCATCACCGTGAACAACGCGATCGACGGCGGGATCGTCGACGCTCCCCCGGGGAAGTCGAGACCCTGGTATACCAGTGCACCGGCGACCACGGCCGCCACGGCCGTCGCGGGCGCCCTCTGCAGCAGCAGCAACGGCAGCGACATCGCCGTCAGCAGCAGAAAGCCCAGCCACAGCGGCAGCGAGCCGGGCGGCGACTCCCGCGCGATGAAGGCGGTCCCCACGATCGTGACCGCGATGACCGCCACCACCTGCGCGACGTCCATCGGGATTCGGCGGATCATACGCAACACTGTAGGCGCTAACCAACGCCACTCGACTGGGCCTGGAAGTCCGCACCAACGGGCTTTGGCAGTGTTGCGGGCATGAAGATCACCGCTAGTGATGTCGTCCCCAACAGGCGCAGAGGCGGCGACATCCGGGTCCTGCTCAGCCCGAAGACCGTGCGGAGCACCTCGGGCTTCATGGGGGTGCTCAGGCTCGCGCCCGGCGAGTTCGTGGCCGAGCACTACCATCCCCACTCCGAGGAGTTCCTTTACGTCGTCCGCGGCACGCTCACCATGCGCGTGGAGGACGAGTCGGTCGAGCTCGGCCCCGGCGACGGCCTGATGGTGCCCATCGGCGCCAAGCACCGGCTCGTCAACACCGGCGCCGAGGAAGGCGAGGCCGTCTTCCACCTCAGCCCGCTCGCCCCCCGCCCGGAACTCGGCCATGTCGACACCGAGGAGCCGCCCCACGCTCACGAGTCCTCCCCCCAGGTAGGCGGGGCGCGACTGTGAGACGCCGGGTCGTGATCACCGGGATCGGCATGGTCACACCGGGGGGTGTGGGCACCAAGGCCACCTGGGAGATGCTCACCGCCGGACGCTCCGCCACCCGCCTCATCCAGGCCTTCGACGCGAGCGCCTTCCGCTCGCCGCTGGCCGCCGAGGTCGACTTCGACCCCGCCGCCGCGGGGCTCACCGCCCGCCAGGTACGCAGGATGGACCGCGCCGCCCAGTTCGCCGTCGTCAGCGCCCGCGAGGCACTGGCCGACAGCGGCCTGCCGGAGGTGGACCCCGGCCGGATCGGGGTCAGCCTCGGCAGCGCCGTCGGGTGCACGGTCAGCCTCGAAGAGGAGTACGTCGTGCTCAGCGACGCCGGCAAGCGCTGGCTGCTCGACCACGAGTACGGCGTGCCCCACCTGTACGGGCACATGGTGCCGAGCACGCTGGCCGTCGAGGTCGCCTGGGAGAGCGGGGCCGAAGGTCCCGTACAGCTCGTCTCCAACGGGTGCACCTCAGGGCTCGACGCCGTCGGGTACGGCGCGCAGCTCGTCGCCGAAGGCACGGTGGACGTGGCGATCGCCGGAGCCACCGACGCGCCCGTCTCACCGATCACCGTCGCGTGCTTCGACGCCATCAAGGCCACCACCGCCGACACCAGCGACCCCGCCGCCGCCTCCCGGCCCTTCGACCGGACGCGCAGCGGGTTCGTGCTCGGGGAGGGCGCGGCCGTACTCGTGCTGGAGGAGCTCGAAGCCGCACGGGCGCGCGGCGCGCACATCTACGCCGAAGTGGCCGGATACGCCGCGCGCAGCAACGCCTTCCACATGACCGGGCTCAAGCCCGACGGCAGGGAGATGGCCGAGGCCATCACCGTCGCCCTCGGCGAGGCCCGGCTCGACCCCACCGCCGTGGACTACATCAACGCCCACGGCTCGGGGACCAAGCAGAACGACCGCCACGAGACCGCCGCCTTCAAGCGCAGCCTCGGGCAACACGCCTACGAAGTGCCGGTCAGCTCGATCAAGTCCATGGTCGGACACTCGCTCGGGGCGATCGGCGCGATCGAGGTCGCCGCCTCCGCCCTCGCGATCGAGCACCAGATCGTCCCGCCCACGGCGAACCTGCACCACCCCGACCCGGAATGCGACCTGGACTACGTACCGCTGACGGCCCGCGACCACAGGACCGACGTGGTGCTGAGCGTCGGCAGCGGGTTCGGGGGGTTCCAGACCGCCATGGTGCTGGCCAAGCACGAGAAGGGAGATTCGTGAGGGAACGCCTCGGCGTCACGGGCATCGGCGTGGTCGCGCCGAACGGTACCACCACCGAAGAGTACTGGGCGGCCACTCTCGCCGGCCGCAGCGGCATCGGCCCGATCACCAGGTTCGACCCCGCCTCCTACCCGGCGCGGCTGGCCGGCGAGGTGCGCGGGTTCACCGCGCGCGAACTGCTGCCCAGCCGGATCACCACCCAGACCGACCACTGGACCCACATGGGCCTCGTGGCCGCCGACCGCGCCCTCGCCGACGCGGGGGTACGGCCGGCGGACCTGCCCGAGTACGAGATGACCGTCGTGACCGCGAGTTCGTCCGGCGGGACGGAGTTCGGGCAGAAGGAGATGACCGGGCTCTGGGGCAAGGGGCCCGACCACGTGGGCGCCTATCAGTCGATCGCGTGGTTCTACGCGGCGTCCACGGGACAGATCTCCATCCGCAACGGGATGCGTGGACCCTGCGCGGCGATCGCCACCGAACAGGCGGGCGGACTGGACGCGGTCGGGCAGGCGCGGCGGATGCTGCGCTCGGGGGCCCGGCTGGCGTTGGTCGGGGGTACCGACGCCTCCCTGTGCCCCTACGGTCTGGTCGCCCAGCTGTCCAACGGCGGGTTGAGCACCCAATCCGAGGCTTCTCGGGCTTATGTGCCGTTTGACGAGAAGGCATGTGGCTACGTGCCCGGGGAGGGCGGCGCGATGTTCACCGTCGAGCGCATCGACGGTGAACGCGGTGCCAGTGGGCGCGATCCTGGCGAGCCGATTTATGGCTATATAGCCGGATATGCCGCGACTTTCGATCCTCCCCCGGAGCGGGAGCGTCCGCCGACGCTGACCCGCGCCATCACGCTGGCCCTGGAGGACTCGGGACTGCGTCCGGACGAGATCGACGTCGTGTTCGCCGACGCCATGGGCCTGCCCGACGCGGACCGGGCCGAAGCGGACGCCCTGAACGCCGTTTTCGGTCCCCACAAAGTGCCGGTTACTGCGCCCAAAACCATGACCGGCCGTCTTTATGCCGGTGGCGCGGCATTAGACGTCGCAACAGCCCTGCTGAGCATGCGTGATGGTGTGATTCCGCCGACAGTGGGAACGACAGACCCCGTGCGATCTCTCGGTCTCGACCTCGTCCTCGGGCGGCCCCGCGAGCGCACCCTGCGCACAGCCTTGGTGGTGGCCCGCGGATTCGGCGGCTTCAACGCCGCCCTCGTGCTCACCAAGTGAATCGGGGAGCAGACAATACCAACACGGAATTGACAGCGCAACCAGACTTTCGACCGTTGCCATTCCTTGCCGGGTCTGCTTATTCTGAGTCAACTCCCATGCCAAATCGAAGATGGGCGGCGGCTTGCCTCCGCCCGTCTCCATGCGCTTCGATCCGCATTCAACGGGGTAGGTAAAATGCTGGAGTTCAAAGTTCTGGGGGCACTGGAAGTCCTTGATAACGGCCGTGTATGCACACCCACACCGCCCAAAGTCCTGCGCGTGCTGGCGCTGCTGCTCCTGCGCGCCAACCGCGTCGTCCCCATCGAGACCCTGGTCGAGGAATTGTGGGGCGACAACCCCGCGAGGACCGCGGTCACGACCACGCAGACGTACATCTACCAGGTCAGGAAACTCATCGACCGCGACCGGTCGGGCACCGACGAGGAACTCCTCGTCACCAAGTGGCCCGGCTACATGCTCCGGCTCCCCGCGGGGGCGCTGGACGCAGACAAGTTCGAGGCACTCGTCACGCGAGGCCGTACGCACCTGGAGCAGGGCCGCGCCGCAGAGGCGGCGCCGATATTGCACCAAGCGCTGAATTTGTGGACCGACTTACCGCTGGCGAATGTCCCGCAAGGCACCATTCTGGCGACGCACGCGCAAAGCCTAATGGAACAACGCCTACGCGCGATCGAACTACGCATCCAAGCGGACAGCCAATTGGGCCGCCACGTGGAACTCATCGGGGAGCTGCGCGAGCTGATAGCTGAGTACCCATTCAATGAATGGTTGCATGAGCAGCTGATTTCCGCGTTGAATCACGCCGGACGGCGAAGTGACGCTTTGCTGGCATACCAAGAGATTCGGTCGACATTGCACACGGAACTGGGCCTGGAACCATCGACCCAGCTCCAGCGCCTGCAGCACGAGGTCCTGTCCAACCAACCGGTCCGCGTACCCAGGCTGAAAGCCTAGCCGAAACGCCGGCCGTACCGGCGGGACGTCAGGATTTCGTGCAATCCCGCAACACCCGCGCGAGCGCCCCCTCGCGCACCCACAACTGAACAGCACGCGCGCCACACCCGGGAGTCAAAGCACACCACGACCCCCGCGCACGAAGACCCTCGGCAGGACCCGCGCAGCGCCCCCGCACCCCCCACCGCGGACGCAGCGCCCAGCGCACCCCCTCGCCGGCCATGCCGCGAGCACCCCCAGCATCCCCTCACCCGCGCACCCCTCACGCGCACCACCCCACCCCGCGCACCACCACCCGCGCAAGCGCCCCAGTGCGCCAAGCCTCACCGGCCCCGCCGCGCGCACCTCTCGTGCGCAGCGCCACCCGCACAAAGCGCCCCCGCGCGCAGCGCCACCCGCACAAAGCACCCCCGCGCGCAGCGCCACCCGCACAAAGCACCCCCCTGCGCAGCGCCACCCGCACAAAGCACCCCCCTGCGCCAAGCCTCGCCGGACTGCCGCGCATCCCCTGAAGCACCCCGCGCGCCGAGCCTCGCCGCGCGCGCCCGCGAGCACTCCCCCGCGCAAATCCTTGGTCGGTCCTGCCACGAGCACCGCACCCTCTCGCAACCCCACCGCAGCCACCCTGGTAACGCTCGGTTTGCGTGCCCTCGCACCCTCAGTGCCATGCCTTGCCAACGCTTCCGGCCCGCTGGCACCCCTGGGCACGGTTCGGCTCCCGCAAGCGCTCACGGGCCCGGAAGGGCAGAAGCTGCAGCGGATCGTCCGGCGAGGCTTGCATGTTCCGGTCGTTCAGGTCGATCCGTCGGAGTGGCCGGGTGGGCTGATGGCGCGCCGGTGGACGGCGGTGCTGAGGTATTTGAGGCCCGAGTCGACGAGGAGGGTGGCGACGCGGGCGTGCGGCCCGAGTCGCTGTCCCACCCGGATCGCGGCGACGACGTTGGCGCCGGAGGAGGTCCCGGTGAACAGCCCTTCCTCGCGGGCCAGGCGCCGGGCCATGGCCTGCGCGTCAGGTGTCGAGACGGCCAGGATCTGGTCCACGATCTCGGGGTCCCACATCGGCGGCGTGTATCCGATCCCGATGCCTTCGATGGCGTGGGCACCGGCTCCCCCACCGGACAGCACCGCGGATTCGCCGGGCTCGACGGCGACGATGGTGATCCCGGGATGGTGGCGGCGCAGCACCGTGGCCACGCCACGCAGCGACGCCGCGGTGCCGATCGACTGGACGAACGCGTCGACCCGGCCGGCGGTCTGGTCCCAGATCTCGCTACCCATCGGGTGGTAGCCGGCGATGCTGTCGGTGTTGGTGAGCTGATCGGTCCAGTAGGTGCCGGGCTGACGGCTCATCGTCCGCGCCGTGTCGATCATGCGCTCGATGAGGTCCCTGGTGACCAGGCCGCCGACGCTGGGCAGGACCGTCAGGTCCGCGCCGAAGGCCGCCATCTGGGTCAGCTTGTCGTCGCTGAAGGCATCGGACGTGACGACGCGCAGGCGGTAACCCCGAGCGGCGCACACCAGTGCGAGCGACGCACCGGTGCTGCCACCGGTGTACTCGACAACGGTGTCCCCGGGTCGCAGCCTGCCGTCCTGCTCGGCGCGGCTGATCATGGCCAGCGCCATGCGGTCCTTCATGCTCCCGGTCGGGTTCTGCCCTTCGATCTTGACCAGGATCGTGGCGCAGTCGGCCGGCACGACGTGGCGCAGCCGAACCAGTGTCGTGTTGCCGATCGCCGCCAGGACGCCGTCGTTGATATCCATACCGATGATCATCAGTCCGCCTGGCGTCCGGCTCCAGTTCAAAAACTGAACCGGCGGCGCCTACGATGTTCCGGTGAACGGCTACGGACAGTTCTGCGCGGTGGCGCGGGCCCTGGAGGTCCTCGGCGAACGATGGACCCTGCTGATCGTGCGCGAACTACTGCTCGGCACCACGACATTCACCGACATCTGCCGTGGCCTGCCGCGCATCCCGCGGGCCACCCTGTCCACCCGCCTACGCGGCTTGCGCGCCGCCGGGGTCGTCGATGTCGTCAACGGCGGCTACCGGCTCACCGCGGCCGGCACCGCACTCCTCCCGGTCGTACGCGAGCTGGCCCGCTGGGCAAGTGCCACCGACAACGCCGCCCTGGCCGAGGGGCACCTCGACACCGCCACACTGACGTGGGACATGCATCGACGGATCGACCACACGGCCCTACCCGCGCACACCGTCATCCTCGCGATCGAGTTCGTCGACCGACCCACGCCGGACCGCCACTTCTGGCTGCACCTGTCCCGCACCAGCGTCAACCTGTGCCGCGAGGACACCGGCGCACCGGTCGACATATGGCTCACCGCACCCACCGCGGAGCTGACCCGATGGTGGCTCGGCCAGCACTCCTGGGCGCAACTCCTGCGCCACCCACACGTCACCGTCCAAGGCGACCGATCGTTGCAACGCCAGATGCACCACTGGTTCAAGCGGTACATCTTCACCACCGACGCGCTCGAACGCGACGAGTAGCTCACACAAGTGCCGTCCACAGCTCCATGAGCACGCACTCCGACACGACCCGGACGATCCTGCCCGGTGCCCTCCTCGAATTGGCCCAGGAACTCGTCACCCAACCCGGTGATCATTTCCACCGTGCTTGGCGGCTCTCCGCGGACGAACCTGAGAACCCCGGGCGGAGACACCCGTGAGCGACCCCCAGACCCGCCCACGGGGCCCCGGCGCGAGACGCAGGCGTCATCCCGCGCGCGAACCGAGCTGGGCGCGCGACTCCCCGGCGGAAGGCGCCCAGCCCGGAGACAAGGCGAAAGGCGTGGCCCCGGCAACGCAGGGAGGGAGGCCGAGGCCACGCCAGTCGACGGCGCCGTAGCGCCATTCGGCGGCGTGGCTCCCGCAGCAGAGGCCACGCACCAAAGTGAACCGCCGTGTGCGCATCCCACTGCGCTGAGACGCGCACACGGCAGATCTGCCTCGGACAGGGAGGGGGACATAACCGAAGTCTCTGCCCGAGAGCCTCAAAGGGCGGGGTCCCCGCAGGGGTTGCAATGCTGGGATGACCTGCGGGGACCAGCTCCACCCGGCCGAGGGAGAGACGCGGCCCTCGGCCTGTACCAGCACCAGCGCCACGGCGCCGGGCAGGTGATCGTGGCCCTTGTTTCCGACAGCCCCCGGCCCTCCACGTAGGCCAGCGGCGCCTGGCCGCGCGACCGGGAATCCCGAGCGTGCGGCCGTTTGCGGCAGCCGCAGGCGGCCCCGGGCCTGGGCGCCCGCCCACGACTGCCCATGAGCCGTCGAGAATGGCCCATGGTGCGCGCCGGACCTTGAAGGTCTACAGGCGCGTCACGTCTGGCGAACCGCGTGAAGTCAAACCTCTCAGCAGTTGCCCGGGAGCCCCCGCGGAGCCTTCGGTGGAGTCGCTCCGCGGGGACAACCTGGCAAACCCTCGGTGATCGCGGGCGATATCCCCCGCGGCGGAGCACCGCCCGCGACCACCCATGGGTCCCATCCAGATGACCCATGGCGCTCCGGAAACCCAAGGGGATGGCATGGGTTCCGGAGCAGCGTAGGAGGGTCCGAGGGCTCCCCACCCAGCAGCCGGGCGCCCGTTGGCCGGGGTTCGGCGCCGCTGCCGCAGGCGCGACAACGTCAGTGTTGTCGCAACTGCGTAAGCTTCCGCCCCCCATTACAGACCCCGGCGACAGCCGAGAGTCCGAGTCTCAGCGACACCTTCGGCGGAGCCGCTCCGGGGGCAGGTCGAGAAGCCCTCGGCAGCCGCGAACGGCGTCTCTGCGGCTGGACGCCATCCGCGACCGCCCCATGGGTCGCAATCCCAACCCATGGCGCACCGGAACCTAAGGGGAAGAGAGGATCCGGCACCGCTCGTCTAACATCGTGCAACCATACGTATCCATACGTCTAGCCAGACGTATCTAAAAGTCTTAGTGTGCATACATGTCCTACGAACCGATCGAGCTTGACCGACACGGGCCTGTGCCGATCTACAAGCAGGTGGCCGACGAGATTCTTAAGAAGATCGAGAGTGGCGAACTCCCCGCCGGGGCCCCCGTGCCAAGCGAGGCCAGCCTCGAAAGCGGCTACAACATCGCCAGGACCACCGCGAGACGCGTCGCCCGGGAGCTTCGCGAGCGGGGCACGGTCTACACGATCCAGGGGGAGGGCACTTTCGTCGGCGAGCCAGGCGTGCCGCGCCAGCGCCACAAATCACCGATCTATCAGAAGATCGCGGAAGAGATGGCCGAGCGCATTCAGCACGGTGAGATCACGCCCAACCGATCCATCCCCGGCGAGAAGATCATGATGCAGCAGTACGGCGTGGCCAAGGTCACGGTCCGCCGAGCAGTCACACTGCTGCGTGAGCAGGGATGGGTGTTCACCGTCCCCTACCGAGGCACCTATGTCGCCAACCCCATGAAGTGGCCCGTCAACATGGATCGGTAGCCAGTATCCCCAGTACGTGGACCCCCCGAGAGCGCGATCCTTTCCACGTTCAAGTCAGCGCGCTTCCCCACACAGGAGCCGTATCCACATCTCATTCGTCTTCGCCGCAGGAAGCCACGTCGACTCATGTATGATCACCCGCTTCCTTCTCCTTATGTATCGCCGTATGAAACGCAACCCACCGCCCTGGCAGAGCTCGTAGTACACCGTCCAGCAGCAGCACGTATGCGCTATGACGCGCACCCGATCCGCCCGTGGGACGGCAACCTCCCAGTCGATCTTCCACGCCCGGGGCTGCGCGGGAGCCGGATGAGGTGACATGCACTGCTGTTCCGGCACACTCAAAGAATACGTCTAGTTGTATCGCTCCGTCTACTAGAACTTGCCAGTCGCCTAACTAGTAGGAGCGTTATGTGAGGGCTCGTACCTGTTCGTCTATCTTGCGGATGTGATCGACTACGACGGTGACACCCACGTCTACATCCAGATCGCGGAGGTTCTACGCCACCGCGCCGCGGAGCTCACCGCCGGGCAGCCGATGCCGAGTGAGGCCGACATCCAGCACGAGTTCGGCGTGGCCAGGACCACAGCGCGGCGGGCGATTCACATGCTGCGTGAGGAAGGGCTGATCTACACGGTCCAAGGCGAGGGAACGTTCGTCGGAGCGCCGGAAGATGCGCCTCGTGCAGCACGGAAGACGCCGCTCTACCGGCAGATCGCGCATGACCTACGGGAGCGGATCACGTCCGGGCAACTTCAGCCGCGCAGGCCGGTCCCGGCCGAGTCGACCATTCAGCAGCAGTACGAGGTGGCGCGCGAAACGGTCAGACGAGCCATGGCACTGCTGCGCGAAGAGGGCTGGATCTATACCGTTCCGGCTCGGGGCAGCTTCGTGTCGCCAGAGGACAACTGGCCTAAGAATCAGTGACCAAGCGGAAGTAGAGGCAGACGACCGCGGTGTCGTCGTCCACCTGCTGGCCCTCCCCCGCCCAGTAGCGGCGATGGACCTCGCGCCAGTGCTCGACCGAGCGAAACCCCTCGCCCTCCGCCTGCGCGAACTCCCAGGTCACGGCAGCGAAAGTCGCCACTTCGACGGAAGTCACCGACACCTCGCCGACCCGGCCGCCGTGGTCGTCGACCAGCACCAGGTGCTCGCCAACATGCTCCAGGTCCTCGCCCTCGGCGCGATAGTCGGACTCCAGGAGCCCGGCCGTGGCGGTCTTGGCGCCGGACAGGACAAGACCGTTGAGTTCTGCGCGCAGCGGGCCGGGGGTGCCGAGATCCAGCACCCTGAGGCCGTCGATTCTTCCCCACATAGTGGGACTCAGCATAAGTGTGCGGAACACACGGGTGGCCGGTGACGAATGCCTCTGGGAGGACGAACACGCCGGCCTTACCGTCTGAGCATGGTCGGATGGTGCATCGCAGTCCTCGGCGCGGCCATGCTCACCGCACCGAGCACCCAGGCGACAGGCGGATACATCTGCGTGACCGGCGAGTTCGGTCAGGGGTGGCTGAGCGCGGAGAACTGCGCGGGCAACGGACTTCAGGACATCACAGTGATCGTCTGGTACGGCGACGCCGGCACCTATACCTGCCGACACGCCACCTTCTACCCGTTGGCCTCCCACCTGGAAGCCACGGACTGTATCAAGGCGGATCTCTTCCAGGAGTAGTCCGTCCCCGTCCAGTTCGGGGGCGTGCTGCCGCTCTCCAGCTCCACGAATGCCTCCTCGGCGCTCGTCACGATCGTGCACGCCACGAGATTGCTTGGGCATGCCGGTCGCGGATCTGTCCAATCCTCAACCGGATCGGGCATCGATTCCGGCTGACCGGCTCACGACCCGGGGAGCGCGAGGGGCCGGAGGCCTCTCGCCGGGGGGGCGGGGGCTCGCCCCGCTGTCACAGCCCGAGCCCTTCTGGCGCGCAGCGCCCCCACGCCCGTGGCCCGGGGTGCGGGGACATACCCCCGCAGTCACAGCCCGAGCCCACCGGCGCGCAGCGCCCCCACGCGAGGACCACGCCCTGCGGCTAGAACACGGGGATGATTTCTTCTGGGCCGATGAAGTCGACTGCCACACCCTCCAGGTCCAGTTCCGGAATGGCCGGGAAGGCGATGCCCCAGCGTTCGACGATGGCGCGGACCCTGGCCATCGCCTGGCGCCAGTTCTCCGCCTGTTCCTCATACGACAGCACACCCAGCCCAGCCTCACGGGCGTGGTCCATCAGGACGCGATGGTTGTTCAGGAAGTACGGCGGCAGCTCCCAGAACCCCTCCGGCGGCTCCCAAAGGATCATCGACAGGAACACGAACCCGGCCCGCAACTGCCGGGTGATCAGCGACTTCACGTCCTCGGTCAGCCCCGGCCACTCGTTCTCCAGAATCGTCATGCAAATCTGGAGATGTCGGGACTCATCCCGGCCGATGCGCTGGAACATCTCCCCGAACACCGGATGCCGAGTCCCCGACGCCATCCCCCTGAACAGCGTCGAGGCCGCCATCTCGCCCATCATGAAGCTCGTGAACAGCACGGGCAGCGAATACTTGCCCACCGCCGAGCTGTACCCGGTCCAGTACCGCCCGCCGTTGTGGTAAAGCCAGCCGATGTTGTTGTGAGCAGCTTTCTCAAGGTCGTCGACCGGCGTCCAGTCCAGGGGCCCGCCGGGCCACAGACGGGCGATGGTGCGCTGGCAGCACTCCTCGTGGTTCATCTCGTCGCGGGTGATGGAGAAGAAGCACTTACGGACAGGATCCTCCTCGTGCTTCTCAAAGGCCTGGATCGTCGCACGGGCGAAGACCGCAGGCCCGGAGGCATCGAAATTGGCGAGGACAGCGAACCAGTACATGATCCCCAGCCGCTGCTCCCGCGTGAAATCCTCGGCCACCAGCCCGTCCCAGGGCAGATCCGCCGGGTTCCAGAGCATGGTCTTGGACTTCTCGTAGATCGCCGCGAGCTTCTCGGTCTCGACCCGCCACTCCATCGGGTAGATGTTGGGCTGCGGGATCTCGGGCGCGGGCCAGAAGCCGCCGTCGGGCACGCTGAGGTCGGCCATGTGTGACACCTCCGCCTCCCATCGTGCGGGCCGATGTCATGCGATTTCAAGTACGCGCGCGCTGCGTCACCGCCACACACGCCAGTACGGCCAGCGCGGCCGCCACCGTCACCCACCCGAACCGCTCGTCCAGCAGGACCCAGGCCCACACCATCGTGAGCAACGGCTGCGCGAGTTGTGTCTGCCCGGCCCGCGCGATGCCACCCTGGGCCAGACCCGCATACCAGGGGATGAATCCCAGGAACATGGAGATCAGCCCGACATAGGCGAATCCGGCCACCGCCTCAAGACTCCACACCACGGGCGTCGTCGCCGCGAGCACCGCGGTGACCGGCAGCGTCACCGGCAGCGAGATCACCAGCGCGTAGGAGATCACCTGCCAGCCGGGCGTGGTGCGGGAGAGCCTGCCGCCTTCTGTGTAGCCGACGGCCGCCGACAGCAGCGCCGCCACCAGCAGCAGGTCCGCCCAGGAGGCGCCGCCGCCCTCCGCGCGGGTGAAGGTGAAGGCGGTGATCGCGACGGCTCCGGCCGTACACGCGAGCCAGAACACCGGCCGGGGCCGCTCGCCCGCGCGCAGCACCGCGAACGCGGCGGTGGCGGCGGGCAGGAGCCCGATGACCACGCCCGAGTGCGCGGTGCCGGCGCCGAGTGACAGCGCGAGGCCGCTGAAGACGGGAAAGCCGAAGACGACGCCAAGGGAGATGAGCGCATAGGGACGCCATTGGTGGCGCGGCGGCAACAGCGGCACCCGGGCGGCGCGCAGGCACACCAGGGCCACCAGCCCCGCGACCAAGGCCCGGCCGATCGCCACCAGCCACGGGTCGAATCCCCTCATCGCGAAGACCGTCGCGGGGAACGAGCCGGAGAACGACAGGACGCCGAGGAAAGCCAGCAAGGTCCCGCGGCGGGCGTGGGAGACCGCTACTGCGGGCGCGACGATAGCGCTATTCTGTGCATTCATGAACAACGATAGCAGTATCGCCCAGATCGCCGCGATGCTGCGCGAAGAGGTCTCTCGCCTCAAACCGGGCGACCGGCTTCCGTCCAGCCGGGAGATCATGCGCCGCCACGGGGTCAGCCCGGTCACGGTGTCGCGGGCGATCGGGCAGCTCACCGCCGAGGGACGCGTGGTGACGCGGCCGGGCGCGGGCGCCTACGTGGCACAGCGGCCCGCCGCTCAACCCCCCACGGAAGCGGATATGTCCTGGCAGACCGTGGCCCTGGGCGACCGCGTGGTCGACGACACGGCGGTGACCGCCCTGCTGGCCGGCCCGCCCGACCACGTCATCCCGCTGACCGGCGGCTACCTGAACCCCGCCCTGCGACCCTCCCAGCAGCTCGCCGCCGCCGCGGCCAGGGCGGCGCGGCGCCCGGACGCGTGGTCGGTGCCGCCCCTCACCGGGCTGGCCGAGCTGCGCCGGTGGTTCGCGGTCCAGGCGGGCGGCGACGTGACCGCGGCCGACGCGCTCGTGGTCAGCGGCGGGCAGTCGGCGTTGTCGCTGGCGTTCAGGTCGCTGGCGGCGCCGGGCACGCCGATCCTGGTCGAGACGCCCACCTACCCGGGCGCGCTGGCGGCGGCGAAGGCGGCCGGGCTGCGGGCGACAGCCGTACCCATGGATCGCGACGGCGTGCGGCCGGACCTGCTCGCCGAGGCCTTCGCCGTCACCGGCGCGCGGGTCTTCTACTGCCAGCCCACGCTGCACAACCCGACCGGCGCCACGCTCTCCCTTGAGCGGCGCGAGCAGGTCATCGGCGTGGCGCGGGCGGCGGGCGCGTTCGTGGTCGAGGACGACGTGCTGCGCTACCTGGCCGACGCGCCGCCCCCGCCGATGGTCTCCATGGATCCCGACGGCACCGTCGTCTACGTCAGCTCGCTCACCAAGGTCCTCGCGCCGAGCCTGCGAGTGGCGGGGGTCGTCGCGCGCGGTCCCGCCGCGCACCGGCTGCGGGCCGGGCAGCTCGTGGAGTCGTTCTTCGTGGCGCGGCCGCTGCAGGAGACGGCGCTGGAGTTCGTGGGCTCGCCCGCGTGGGAGCGCCACCTGCGCACGGTGCACGCCGAGATCGCCCGGCGCCGCGACGCGCTGCTCGCGGCCCTCGCCGCACGCCTTCCGGCCGCCGCGCCGCATCTGGTGCCCCGCGGCGGCAAGCATCTGTGGGTACGGCTGCCGCCGCACGTGGACGAGTCCGCCCTGGTCGAGGCGGCCTACCGGCACGGCGTGCAGGTGAGCCCGGGCCGCATGTACTACCCGTCGGAGCCGCCCGGCCCGCGCCTGAGGCTCACCTTCATGGCCGCCGCCCACGTGCGCGAACTGGCCGAGGGCGTCAGGCGGCTGGCGGAGGCGATGGGGCCCGGTTAGGCGAGCACCCGGCCGGCGTGTTCGAGGATGATCCGGGCGAGCCGGCCGGGTGCGCGGTGGTTGGCGGTGTGGCCCTGGCCGGGCATGACCACGCGGGTGGCGTGCGGCAGCACGCGTTCCAGGGCGTCCATGCGCTCGCCGAGGTGGGCCGGGCTCTGGTCGCCGCCGAGCAGCACCACCGGCGCCTGGATGTTCGCGTAGTCGCCCAGCCGGTTGCCGAGGGCGTCGATGGCTGCCAGGTCGTCGAGCTGCCGGGGCGCCAGCGCGCGCAGCTTGGGCACCAGGGCCACCGCGAGCGCCCCCGCCGCCGCCTGCCAGCCCGGGACCTTGATCACCTCCGTGAAGAAGGTCCGCATGGCCTTGGCCGTCTTGCCCCTGGCCATCGCGGCCTGGGCGCGCCGGGTGGTGTCGCCGCCGAGCGTGGTGCCGGTGATGACGGGCGGTTCGTAGAGGACGGCTCCGGCGAACGGCCCGGCCCGCAGCGCCTCCAGCGCGACCACGCCACCGGAGGAGTGGCCGACCAGCATGACCTCGCCGCCCATCCGTTCGGCGGCGGCGAGCGTGTCGGCGACCTCGTCCTCGATGGTCACGGCGGCCCCCCGATCGGGCCGGTACTGAAGCCGGCACGCCAGCTCGACCGGATAGCGGGCGGCCAGCAGGCCCGCGGGCTTGCGCCACAGGGAGCCGTCATCCAGACCCGCATGCAACACCAGAATTCCCGACATTTCGGCAAACCTCCTTAGCAGCGCTAAGGGCAACTTAGCACTGCTAAGGTGGAGTGTGAACAAGAAGCTGACCCGGCAGCTGCTCATCGAGACCGGGCTGCGCCTCCTGGACGAGGTCGGCCTCGACGGCCTGACCGTCCGCAGGCTCGCCGCCGAGCTCAGCGTGCAGTCCCCCGCCCTGTACTGGCACATCCGCACCAAGCAGGAACTCCTGGACGGCATGGCCGACGCCATCGTCCTGGCCGCCGGCATGGGCCCGCCACGGGATGACGAGTCGTGGCGGGACTGGCTGGCCCGCCGCGCCCGCGCGTACCGCGGCTCGCTGAGCGCGCACCGCGACGGCGCCCGCGTCGTGTCCGGCGCGACCAGCCTCAGCGCCCGCGCGGTCGAGCTGTTCGAGCAGGAGCTCGACGCCATGGTCGCCCGGGGCTTCACGCCCGGCCTGGCGCTGCGCACGATCACCGCGCTGACCCACTACGTCAACGGCGTCGTCCTGCACGAACAGGCCGAGCGCGGCGGCCCGTCCGGCGTCCTGCCGGGCCCCACCCTGCTGGCCGCCGTGCGCGAGACCGGCGGCCCACTGGGCGACGACGGCTTCGAGCACGGGCTGCGCGCCTTCGTCGAAGGCACCGCTCAGGCGCTGGCGAAGACCTCGTAGTGCGCGACGGTACGCTCCCGGTCCACCAGGAAGGCGTCGTCGTCGGGGTAGAAGACGGCCCGCGACGGGTCCTCCCCGGCGAAGGCCGCGATGGCTTCCCACGACTCCCAGAACGAGATCAGCAGGAACTCGGTACGGTCACCGTCATCGCGCCGGGTGAAGCGCACCCCCTGGTTCCCCGGCGTCGCGGTGTAACCGGGAAACCCGGTGCGCAGCAGGTAATCCTCGTAGGCGGAGGCGTCGGCCGTACGGGTCCAGCCACGCCAGATGCGGACGATCATCAGGACTCCTCTCCAAAGAAGACACCACTCAACACGCTACAGTGGTTTCATGCTGGAGCTCGTGCGCGACTTCGTGAACACCTATGACGTGGAGAACGACGCCGACGAGCTGACCTCGCCCGCCGAGCTGGCCCTGTGGCTGCGCGAGCGGGGCCTGGCCGGCGAGGGCGACAGAGCGGAGGACGACGACCTGGCCACCGCGATCGCCCTGCGGGAGGGCCTGCGGGCGGCGTTGCGCCGGGAACCGGCGGATCTGCCGGAGCTGCCGCTCCGGGTCGTGATCGCGGACGGGCCCCGGCTGGCACCGGTACGGCCCGGCGTCCCGGGCGCGCTGGCCCGGGTCGCGGCGGCCGTACTCGATCCCGGATGGGAGCGTTTGAAGGTCTGCCTGGAAGGCACCTGCCAGTGGGCGTTCATCGACTCCTCGAAGAACCGCTCGCGGTCCTGGTGCTCCATGAAGGTCTGCGGCAACCGCACCAAAACCCGTGCATATCGGGCAAGGAAGCATGGTTCGCGTCGTCCCCAAGGCTCAAACACCGATACGGTGTAACTCGTGCCTTGTGGCATGACGGCAGGCGAAGGAGCGGGCCGAAAATGGCAGACGTAGGCGTCCGGGCGGCCCGGCGCGAGGATGTGCTCCAGGTTGCGAACGTTCAGGTCCGCGCCTGGCGCTACGGCTATCGGGATTTCCTGCCCGAGGGGCCGCTGGAGCAGATGACCGGTGCGGCGGCCGAGAAGATGTGGCTGCGCCAGTGGGACGAGGCGATCGTCGCCCCGCCCACCTCACGCCACCGGGTGCTCGTCGCGGTCGAGACCATCCTCGACACCGAGGGCTTCCCCGCGCTGGGCGTCGGCGGCAGCGCCGCGCCGGCCACGCCGCGCGGCGGCGAACGCGTGGTCGGCCTGGCCTCCCACGCCCCCGCCGAGGACCCCGACCTCGACCCGACCGTGGTCTCCGAGATGCTGACGCTGCTGGTCGACCCCGACTTCGTCCGCCGCGGGCACGGCAGCCGCCTGCTCAACGCCACCGTCGACCACCTGCGCGAGGACGGCTACCGCCAGATCGTCACCTGGGCCTTCGCCGACAACTACGCCGTCCTGGGCTTCCTGGAGTCGGCCGGCTGGGGCGAGGACATGGCCGAACGGGTGCTCGACATGGGCCGCCCGATCCGCATGGTCAGGCTCAGCACGGATATCAGCTAGAGGTAGACGAGAACATGGCAACTCCTGGTCAGTGGATAGCCGGTGCGCGGCCGCGCACCCTGCCCAACGCCGTCGTCCCCGTCATGGTCGGCACCGGCGTCGCCCTCGGCCTCGGCGCCGTCGGCTGGTGGCAGGCGCTCGTCGCCCTGGCCGTCGCGTTGCTGCTGCAGATCGGCGTCAACTACGCCAACGACTACAGCGACGGCGTGCGCGGCACCGACGACCAGCGGGTCGGCCCGATGCGGCTGGTCGGCTCCAGGGCCGCCACGCCGCGCCAGGTCCTGACCGCCGCCCTGGGCTGCTTCGCCGCCGCCGCGGTGGCCGGCCTGACGCTGGTGATCGCCACCCGGGCGTGGTGGATCCTGCTGGTCGGCGCGGCGGCGATCGCCGCCGCGTGGTTCTACACCGGGGGCAAGCGCCCGTACGGCTACCGCGCGCTCGGCGAGTTGTCCGTCTTCGTGTTCTTCGGCGTGGTCCCGGTGGTCGGCACCACCTTCGTCCAGGTGGAGTACCTGTCCGGCCTGGCCCTGGCCGCCTCGGTGCCGGTCGGCCTGCTGTCGTGCTCGATGCTCGTGGTCAACAACCTACGCGACGTGGTCACCGACGCGCCCGCGGGCAAGAAGACCCTGGCCGTCGTCCTGGGCGCCGAGCGCACCCGCGTCCTCTATGCCGCCTGCCTGGTGCTGCCGTTCGTGATCGTACTGGCGCTGGTGACGGTCTCGCCGTGGGTGGCGCTGGCGCTGCTGGCCGCGCCGCTGGCCATCGCCCCCATCCGTACCGTTCTGGGGGGTGCGGTCGGGCCCGACCTGATCGCCGTCCTCCAGGCGACGGGCAAGCTCCAGATGGCGTTCGGGCTGCTGTTCTCGATCGGGCTGGCGCTGATCTAGCCGGTCGTCTGGGTCACCACGGGGGACGGCCCGCCGTACCTGATGGCTCTGACCCGATAGGCGGCCCGCTTCTCCTCGGGCAGCGTGACCAGGCCGACCGCGTTGACGTCCGGTTCGAGCACGGCGGCCACGCGGAAGTCCTGCGCGTCCTTCGCCCTGACCTCCAGCAGGTAGCCCTCCTCGTCGCCGGCGCGGTCGGTCCAGGTGAACGCGATGCCGTTGGCGTGCTTGACCGTGGCCCGCAGGTTCTCCGGCGCCGCCCCGGGGGCGTTGCCCGGGGCGGGGTGCGGGAGGGTGCGCGGGTCGAGCCAGCCGTGCTCCAGCTTCTCCTCCAGCGGGCCGGGCGGGAGCGCGACCTCGACGGTGTTGGAGGCCTGGCCGTAGTAGGGGCGCAGGCGGTAGTAGAACGTGGTGCGCGGGATCAGGTCCGGGTGGACGTAGCTGGTCCGTCCCGGCGGCAGGAAGTCGAGGATCGTGTACGGCCCCCGCGGCTCCGTGGCGAACTCGACCACGCGGCCCGCCGTCCCCTGCTCGCCCGGCGGCCAGGACAGGGTGACGTCCCGGGGCGTGGTCAGGACGGCCGACAGCGGCGCCCGGGCCGGCGGCGCGGGCTCCGGCGCCGCGCAGCCGGCCAGGACGAAGGCCAGGACGATCAGCGTTCTCACTTGCGCCAGAACCGGATGTCCGACCACTCGACGGTGACCGGGCCCTGGCCGCTGTTGGTGCGGTAGGAGCCGAACTTGTCGTAGAAGTCGCCGCCGGGGCTGGAGGTGGTGTGCTTGAGCGAGCCGTTGATGTAGGTGCGGTGGGTGCTGCCGACCACGTGCACGGTGTTGACCCGCACGGTGGTGCCGAGCGTCGCGCCGGTGGCGATCGTGGTGCCGCCGTGCACGGCGTACAGGCGTCCGCCCCTTTCCACGGCCATCATGAAGAACGGGCCGGTCGTCTTGAAGGTCTGCTTCAGGCTGATCCGGGTGCCGCCCATACTGGTGATCTTGAAGAAGCCCTGGAACTGCCGGGTGCCGCCGGTGTAGGTGGCGTAGCGGCGTTCGGCGCGCTGGTCGCCGCTGCCGGTGGAGCAGGTGAGGCGGAAGGTCAGGTCGCTGACGTCGCCGCAGCCGCGTTCCTGGACGTTGAACGTCGGGCTGTAGGCGGTCCAGGGGCCTGCTTCGACCGGGCCGGGGCCGCTGTCCTGCTGGGTGGTTCCGGTGACCGGAACGCTCTTGGGCGATTCGTTCCCCGCGGCGTCGCGGGCGGCGACCGTGTAGGTGTGCGTGGTGTTGGGCGCCAGGCCGGTGACTGCGGCGCCGGTGCCGGTGGGGGCGGCGACCTGGGTCGTGCCTTCGTACACGCGGTAGCCGGTGACCCCGACGTTGTCGGTGGCCGCGTCCCAGGCGAGCGTGATGCCGCTGCTCGTGGTCGCGGTGACCCGCGGGTTGGCGGGAGTGGTGGGCGGCTGGGCGTCGGGCGGGCCGGTGACCAGGCGGTCCAGGTTGGGGCCGCCGTCGGCGGCGGTGGAGGTGAGGCGGACGGCGTTCTGCCCGGCGGCCAGCGTGACGGTGACGGTGGTCTCCATCCAGGTGGTCCAGGCGCCGGTGGGCGGGAAGTCCTTGGCCTGGGTGGCGCCGCCCGCCGTGACGGACATGGGGCGGACGCTGGTGGTGCCGTTGGCGTAGCGGATGGTCAGCGGGACCGGGCCGGCCTCCGCCGCGTTCACGGTGAACTCCACGTAGGAGCCGACGAGGTTGTCGAGGTTGACGAAACCGGTGCCGGTGTATCCGGCATGGTTGGATTCGACCGCGCCCTGGCTGATGGTGGCGTCCTCGGCCTGGTGGTCGGCCATGGACGCGGTGGCGGTGGGGGCCGGAAGCATGCTGAGCAGAAGCCCCAGAGCGAGTAATCGGGCCATAATTCATGGGATCACTGTTCACAGATGACCGTCAAGCGATTCCAAATTATCCGTCGAATTCCGTCGAATCCGGATTTATCCACATATATGGATGGGCTGGTCATCGGATGTGTAGACCCGGATGATCTCTTTGTAGGCCTCGACAAGCGGGGTGGCGCAGGCTCGTATGTCCGGATAACTGCCCAGGTCAGTCGCCTTTGGTTCACTGAGGAGGACACCGACCTGGGAGGACACGATGGAACAACGCGGGATCGAGCTGGTCCCGGCCGGGGAGAGGTATGGCCGCCCGCGTGACCTTCTCTTCCTGTGGACCGGGACGACGATGGGCATCTTCACCCTCGTCTACGGCACCACCATCGTGGCCGCCTTCGGCCTCAGCTTCTGGCAGGCCGTGGCCGCGATCGTCGTCGGCAACCTGCTGGCCTTCCCCCTCGTCGGCCTGACCAGCCTCCAGGGCCCGGCCACCGGCACCTCCACCATGGCCGTCTCCCGCGCCGCCTACGGACCCAAGGGCGCCCGGCTGCTCAGCTTCTTCGGCTGGCTCAACATGGTCGGCTTCGAGGCCGGCGGCATGGTCCTGATCACCTTCGCCGCCCTGTCGCTGCTCGGCCAGGCCGGGGTGGCCACCGAGGGCCTCGGGCTGAAGGTCGCCGTCATCCTGGTCGCCGCGCTCATCCAGCTCGTGCTGCCGCTCATCGGGCACGCCGCGGTGATGAAGGCGCAGAAGTACTTCACCTGGGTCTTCGTCGTGCTCTTCGGGCTCATGGCGATCCTGGTCGGCCCCAAGGTCGACGTGGCGGCGGGCGGCACCGGCGCGGACTTCACCACGTTCACGATCGCCGTCGCGCTGATCATGTCGGCGGGCGGGCTGTCCTGGGGGCCGCTCGGCGGCGACTACTCGCGCTACCTCCCCGCCGACTCCTCCAAGAAGGCCGTCTTCGGGTACGCCTTCCTCGGTGGCTTCGTGCCGTACGTGCTCCTGATGACCCTCGGCGCGGCCGTCGCCACCGTGGTCAAGGACGCGGCCGACCCGATCTCCGGGCTGCCCGGGGCGCTGCCGTCCTGGTTCGTCGTGCCGTACCTGCTGCTGGCGATCGTCTCGCTGTTCGCGGTCAACACCACCGACCTGTACTCCTCGGGGTTGAACCTGCAGGCCGCCGGCATCAAGGTGAAACGGTGGGTGGCTGTGGTCGCCGACCTCATCCTGTGCGTGATCATCACGTACGTGGCGGTGACGTCGGAGAACTTCAACACGATGCTCAACACCTTCCTCGGCCTGCTGATCATCTGGCTGGCGCCGTGGGCGGGCGTGTACGTCACCGACTGGCTGCGCAGGAAGGGCCGCTACGACGCCCGGGCCCTGTTCGACGAGAGCGCACCGGGCCAGGTCCGCTGGGCGGCGATCATCGCCCAGGTCGCGGGTATGGTCGCCGCTGCCCTCTGGATCAACTCCACCGCGTTCGTCGGCTGGATCTCCCAGGCCACCGGCGGCGCCGACTTCAGCATCTTCGCCGGGTTCCTGGTGGCCGGGGCGGCATATGCCGTACTGGATCGCCGGCCCGTTTCCGTTCCTGTTCTTGAGGGGGTTCGATGACACTGCTCGACGTGGCGTACGGCAGGCGGCCGGCTGACACGATCATCACCAACGGCACGCTGGTCAACGTCCTGACGGGCGAGATCTACCCCGCGGAGATCGGGATATTTCAGGACCGGATCGCCGCCGTCGGGCCCGCCCTCCAGCGCGGCCCGGAGACCCGGGTGATCGACGCCGCGGGCGGGTACCTGGTGCCCGGCCTGATCGACGGGCACCTGCACATCGAGTGCTCCAAGTTGTCGGTCACCAGCTTCGCCGACCTGGTCGTACCGCTGGGCACCACCAGCGTCGTGTCGGGCCTCGACCAGGTGCTCGTCGTCGAGGGCCTGCCCGGAGTCCGGAAATTTCTGGATGAGTCGAAGAAGACCGGGATGCGGATCTGGTGGGGCGCCCCGGCGAAAGCCCCGTACACCGTGCCCCAGAGCAATGTCGGCTTCACCTTCGGCCCCGACGAGCACCGTGTGGCCCACACCTGGCCCGAGTGCGTGGGCGTGTGGGAGACCGTCCAGGAGATGGTCGAGCACGGCGACCCCGCCGTGATGCAGGCTCTTGAGCTGGCCGAGAAGCACCGGCTGCCGGTCTTCGGCTGCGCCCCGATGTCGGACGCCCGCCGGATCGCGGGCCTGGCCGCCGCCGGCATCCGCCTCGACCACGAGTCGTACTCCCACGGGGAGATGCTGGAGAAGCTGCGCCAGGGTATCTACGCCATCGTCCGCGAATCCTCCGTGGCCCACTTCCTCCAGGAGAACATCCAGGTCGTGAGCAAGGCCGGCGCCCGCAGGGTGGCCTTCTGCACCGACGACGTGCACGCCGCCGACGTGCTGGCCGGCGGGCACATGGACAAGCTGGTACGCATGGCCGTGAAGGCCGGGGTGGACCCGGTCACCGCGATCCAGATGGCCACGGTCAACTGCGCGGAGATGTACCGCATCGACGACAAGGTGGGCAGCATCGCCCCCGGCCGCTTCGCCGACGTGCTGATCGTGGACTCGCTGGAGGACTTCCGCGTCCGCGATGTCGTCGCCGCGGGCGAGCTGGTGGCCCGCGACGGCCGGCTGATCAGCCCGACCGTCCCGCCCGCGCGCGGCCAGGTCACGAAATTTCCCGTCAAGGCGGTCACGGCCGACGACTTCGCCCTTCGCAGCGAGCAGGCGGCAGTGGACGTGCTGGCCATCGGCTTCACCGAGCAGGTCTTCGTCCGCAAGCGCCGCGACGTCACGCTCCCCGTGCTCAACGGCATCGTGGAGCCGAGCGTCGAGAAGGACGCCCTCCTCGTCACCGTCGTGGAGCGCTACGGCAAGACCGGCAACATGCCTGTCGCCGTGGTCAGCGGCATGGGCATCCGCGAGGGCGCCATCGCCACCAGCGCCGCCCCGGACGACAACAACATCATCTGCGTCGGCGCCTCCCGCGCGGACATGGCCCTGGCCGTCAACGCCGTGGCCGAGATGGGCGGCGGCCAGGTGATCGTGGTCGACGGCCAGGTACGCGAACGGCTCCCGCTCCCCATCGCCGGCATCGTCTCCGACCTGCCCGCAGCCGAGATGGCCGTGGCCGAGCAACGCCTGGACGACCTGGCCCGCGAACTCGGCTGCACCCTGCCTTCACCGCTGATGTACCTGTTCTTCCTGTCCATCACCGCGATCCCCGACTACGCCGTGACCGACCTCGGCCTGGTGGATTGCGTCAACCTCGAGGTCGTGGAGGTCATTCAGTGAACGCGTTCATCGCCGGGCTGCCCAAGTGTGAGCTACACCTGCACATCGAGGGGACGCTGGAGCCGGAGCTCAAGTTCGAGCTGGCCCGGCGCAACGGGATCGCGCTGCCGTACGCGGGCGTCGAGGAGATGCGCGCGGCCTACGACTTCGACGACCTGCCCTCGTTCCTCAAGATCTACTACGAGGGCATGGGCGTGCTGCGCACCGAGCCCGACTTCTACGACCTGGCCATGGCCTACCTGCGCAAGGCCGCCTCGCAGAACGTGCGCTACGCGGAGATCTTCTTCGACCCGCAGGCGCACACCTCACGCGGCGTGCCGTTCGACGTGGTGATCCGGGGCCTGCGGCGGGCGCTCATCGACGCCGAGACCCAGCTCGACGTGCGGGCGCAGCTCATCATGTGCTTCCTGCGCGACTTCCAGGCCGAGTACGCGATGGCGACGCTGCTGGAGTCGCTGCCCTACAAGGAGTGGATCGTCGGCGTCGGCCTGGACTCCGACGAGAAGGGCAACCCGCCGGCCAAGTTCGCCGCCGTGTACGAGCGCGCCCGTCAGGAGGGCTACCTGCTCACCATGCATTGCGACGTGGACCAGCAGAACTCGGTCGAGAACATCCGACAGGCGATCCAGGACATCGGCGTCAACCGGATCGACCACGGCGTCAACATCCTGGAGGACCCGAAGCTGGTCGCGGAGGTCCTGGACAAGGGCATCGGCATGACCTCCTGCCCGATCTCCAACGGCTACGTCACCGACTCCATGAAGATCGAGGGCATCCGCAAGCTACTCGACCTGGGCGTGCGGGTCACGATCAACTCCGACGACCCGGCCTACTTCCTCGGCTACGTGGCCGAGAACCTCGAAGTGCTCAACTTCCCCGACGAGGACCTCAAGCAGCTGCAGCGCAACGCCTTCGAGATCACCTGGCTGCCCCGCCACGTCAAGGACGCCTACATCGCCGAAGTGGACGTCTACGCGCCCTAACGCATGCGCACGGCCAGCATGAAGTCCACCCGCTGGTCCCAGGAGTTGAGCGAGCGGCCGGTCAGCTCCTCGATGCGCTTGAGCCGGTAGCGCAGCGTGTTGACGTGGACGTGCAGGCGTTCCGAGGTCGAGGTCCAGTTGCCCGACTCCTCCAGGAACGCCTGCAACGTCTCCAGCAGATCGGTCTGGTGCGCCGCGTCGTAGGCCTCCAGCGCGCCCAGCAGCCGGGTCCGGAACGACTTCCGCAGATCCGCAGGAATCGCCGCCAGCAACGTCCGGTGGGAGCTGACGTCGTCCCCGGTGATCACGCTGATCCGCTCGCCGCTGAGCGCGGCCAGCGAGCGCGCGTGCCGGGCCTCCTCGATCAGCCCGTTGAGCGCGGCGGGCCCGGTCGTGACGCTGCTGACGCCGAGCGCGATCCGCCCCTCGCCGCTCAGCCCCGCCTCCAGCCTGCGCGCGCCGGCCATCACGTGCTCGGTCAGCTCCCGCGCGCTGTTGCCCGCCAGCGGGACGAGCGCGATCGCCTCACCGTCCGCGGCGCCGGGCGTGGCGGTCACGATCCCGGGCGCGAGCGGCCGCAACAGCTCATCCAGTACGGCCACGCCCGCGTCCCCCGGCGCCGACAACGCCACCACCAGCAGCCCGTGCTCGGTCTCCACGTGCAACGTGTGCAGGCGGGAGACCACACCGGGCAGGGCCGCGTCCCCCGACTCCAGCAGCTCCAGAAGCTGGTCGAACACCCGCCGCTCGATCCGCTGGGCCGCCTCCAGCCGGGAGCGCTCCAGCGCCACCAGCGCGGCCAGCTCCACGATGAGGTCCTCGTTCTCCCCCTGCGCCTGCTCCCCGGCATAGGCCAGGAACCAGTTGGCGATCCGGTGCGGAGCGCCCTTGCTGATCGGGAAGACCGACAGCCCGCCCACCATCCCCGGCAGGTGGCGCGCGGTCAGGAACGTGTGGGCCAGCCGCTCCCGTTGCTCCTCGGCCAGCGGCTGCGAACCGACGATGACCCGGCCGGTCGGCGACATCACCCAGCACGGCACGTCGAGCTCACCGGCGACCGCGGTGACGACCTTGGTCAGGCTGCCGCCGTCGACCAGCGTGCTGGCCAGGCGGCGGCGGGAGCCGTACCGGGGACGGGGTGGGGAGCCGAGCTCGGCGATCAGCGCGCGCAGGACGTGCTCGGTGACGTGGCTGAACGGCACCTCGACGGGGAGCGTGAGCAGCGGCAGCCCGGCCTCGGCGCACGCGTCGACGAGGTCGAGCGGGACGCCCTTGAGCGCGGTGCCGGACACGAGCGCCGCCACCTCACCCAGCGCTTTCACGAAATGCCGGGATGACTCGGCGCCGGTGTGCCAGGTCAGCTCGGTCAGCACCAGCTCCCCCGGCTTCACGAACCTGCCCGGTTCGGCGAGGTCCGTGGTGGACACGCCGCGTACCTGCCGGTCGAGCAGGTCATGCCCGGTCAGCACCTTGAGGTGGAGGTGGCGGGCCCGCACCAGCTCCCTCAGCCGCATGGCCAGCCCTCCCGGCGCCAGGCGGCCTCCCAGTACATCCACTCGAACCGGGCCGTCGTCAGCGCCCGGTCCAGGAGCCGCTCGCGGTCGTCGGCGCTCAGAGCCAGGCCGTCGAGCAGGTCGAGCGCGCCCGCGACGGTCTCCTGGTAGGACTCGGCGCCGTAGGTCTCGATCCACCAGGCGTAGAGCGGATCGGGCGACGAGCGCTGGAGCAGCGCCTCGCCGACCCTGGCGTAGATCCAGTAGCAGGGCACGATCGCGCCGAGCGCCTCGGGGAAGGTGCCGAGCGAGCAGCTCCTGACCAGGTAGGAGGCGTAGCCGACCGTGGTGGGCGCGGCGGGCAGCTTGCGCGCGTCGGCCTCGTCCAGCCCGAACGCGGCCAGCAGCTCCACCACCAGGCTGTGCTCGACCTCGACCGTCATCGCCGCGTCCCGCGCGAAGCTCTGCACCGAGGACGGCTCCGGTGAACGCGCCGCGCAGGCCGCCTGGGCACGTGCGTAGTCCGGCAGGAAATGCGCCTCTTGTACGACGTAGTGCCGGAACACCTCACGCGGCAGCGACCCGTCCGTCAGCCCGGCCAGGAACGGATGGGCGAGGATCTGGTCATAGACCCCGCCGACGACCTGCCACACATCATCTCGCAAGCGGCTCACCCGCCCAGGCTATCGGCCCAGGTCGGCGCGCATCACCACCCGGGGCGCGACCTCGATCCCCAGCTCCCGCTCATGCTCGACGACCTTGCGGACCTCCGGCCCCCACTCCCGCTCGGGCAGGACCGTGAACCCGTGGCGCTCGTACCAGGGCGCGTTCCACGGCACGTCGCGGAACGTCGTCAACGTCACCGCCGGCGCGCCCACCGCCCGCGCGTGATCGAGCACCGCCCGCACCAGCCGCCCGCCGATCCCCTGCCGCATCTGGCCGGGATGCACCGCGAGCTGATCCAGATGCACGTTCCCGTCCACCCACCCGAACATCGCGAACCCCGCCGCGGGCTCACCCTCCACCAGCACGGTGCCGACGTCGGCGACCTCCTCGACCATCGTCGTCCCCGGCGGAAACTCGATCCCCACCTGCAGGAACAACCCGTCGGCCGCCTGCTCCACCTCGATCAGCCGGGAAAGTTCCCCGGATTCGGCCCATCGCACCATGCCGACACGGTCTCATGTTCCACGACGATGTGTCGCATGCGTTTACTGTGATGATCGTGTACCCGGCTTGTGCGGAGCCGGGAACCCCCTCCACACGGCGCGCCCGCCGCAAAGCGGGCGCGCCGTGTGCCTCTTCTCCGACGTCAGAGATCGAGCAGGGGCTCCAGGCCGACGGTCAGGCCGGGTAGTTCGCGGACCCGGCGGACGCCCAGCAGGACGCCCGGGGTGAAGGCGGCGCGGTTCATCGTGTCGTGGCGGATCGTGAGGATCTCGCCGTCGCCGCCCAGGAGGACCTCCTGGTGGGCGATCAGGCCGGCCAGGCGAACCGAGTGGACGTGCACGCCGCCCACGTCGGCGCCGCGCGCGCCGTCCAAAGAGGTGCTGGTCGCGTCGGGCATGCCGGACAGGCCCGCCTTCGCCCGCGCCTGCGAGACCAGCTCGGCGGTACGGCGCGCGGTGCCCGACGGCGCGTCGGCCTTGTTCGGGTGGTGCAGCTCGACGATCTCGACCGACTCGAAGTAGCGGGCGGCCTGCTGGGCGAAGTGCATCATCAGCACCGCCGCGATGCCGAAGTTCGGCGCGATCAGGCAGTTGGTGCCCGGGAAGCGCTCCAGCCAGCCCCTGACCGTGGCGAGCCGGTCCTCGTCGAAGCCGGTCGTGCCCACCACCGGATGTACGCCGTGGGAGACGCACCATTCGAGGTTGCCCATGACCACGTCCGGGTGGGTGAAGTCCACCACCACCTCGGCGCCGGTCAGGTTCTCGATGTCGTCGCCCTGATCCACGGCGGCGACGAGCTCCATGTCACTTGCCGCCTCGACGGCCCTGCACACCTCGACGCCCACCCGCCCGCGTGCGCCCAACACCCCTACTCTGATCACGTCCCTTAGCCTATCTATCTCTCTGTTACGGCAAGCCCAGCCACCGCCACCCGCCGTCGTGGGTGTCCGCCGATCGTGGGGATCGCTTCTCACGTCGGACGTGGTACCCGCCGCAACGGCCCCCCTTGACCAGCCACCGTGCCCCGGCCCGGCCGCCTGCCAAGGCGCCGAACCCCACCGCCCAACACCCCGCCGTCCCGGCGCCCTGCCGTTCCGGCCCACCCACCGTCCCGCCATCCGGCCGTTCAGGCACACCCCACCGTCCCGGCACCCCACCGGCTTACGCTCCCGCTGTCTCAGCCCGCCGCCGCCCCGGCAGCCCACCGGCCTACGCTCCCGCTGTCTCAGCCCGCCGCCGTCCCGGCACCCCCGCCCTTTCGGGCGTGCGTCCCCGGGGCGCCTGTGTGCGCTTGACGTCGGTTCCGGCGGCGTGTGCCGTACCGGCGAGGAAATGACGGAGCCCCGCACTGCCCGGACAGGGCCGTGCGGGGCTTCGGCGTTTGGTCAGGCGATGGCTCGGGCGAAGTCCTTGTCGCCGTACGGGCCGATGACCGCCAGTGTCAGGGGCCGCTTCAGGACGTCGGCGGCCACCGAGGAGATCTCCTCCGGGGTCACCGCGTCGATGCGCTGCAGCACCTCGTCCACCGACATGAGCTCGTCGTAGACCAGTTCGTTCTTCCCGATTCTGGACATCCGGGAGCCGGTGTCCTCCAGGCCGAGGACCAGGCCGCCGCGCATCTGGCCCTTGCCCCTGATGATCTCCTCGGGGGTCAGGCTCTCGTCGATCACGCGGGCCACCTCGTCGCGGCAGATCTGGAGCACGTCGTCGATCTTCGAGGGCAGGCAGCCCACGTAGATCCCGAACTGGCCGGTGTCGGCGTACGCCGAGGTGTAGGAGTACGCCGAATAGGCCAGCCCGCGCTTCTCCCTGATCTCCTGGAACAGGCGCGACGACATGCCGCCGCCCAGCGCGGCGTTGAGCACGCCCAGGGCGAAGCGGCGGTCGTCGGTGCGGGACATGCCCGTCGTGCCGAGGACCAGGTTGGCCTGCTCGGTCGGACGGTCGATCACGCGCACCTCGGAGCGGGTCGCCGCGCCGGGGCCGCTGGTGCGCGGCGGTGCGCACTCCAGCGAGCCGCCGAGGGCGCCGGCCCGTTCGTAGGCGCGGGCCACCAGTTCCACCACGTGCTCGTGGCGGACGTTGCCCGCCACCGAGACGACGGTGCGCATGGGGCGGTAGTAGCGCTGGTAGTACTCGAGGATGCGCTCCCGGCCCAGGGCGTTGATCGAATCGACCGTGCCCAGGATCGGGCGGCCGATCGGCGAGTCGCCGTACAGGGCGGCGGAGAACTGCTCGTGCACCACGTCCGACGGGTCGTCGTCGTGCATGGCGATCTCTTCGAGGATGACCCCGCGCTCGGACTCGACGTCGTCGGCGGTGATCAGCGAGCTGGTCACCACGTCGGAGAGCACGTCGACCGCGAGCGGCAGGTCTTCGTCGAGCACCCGCGCGTAGTAGCACGTGTACTCCTTGGCGGTGAAGGCGTTGATCTCCCCGCCGATGCCCTCGATGGACGCCGAGATCTCCATGGCGTCACGGGTGGGCGTGCCCTTGAACAGCAGGTGCTCAAGGAAGTGGGTCGCCCCGGTGTGCTCGGGGGCCTCGTCACGCGAGCCGATGCCGACCCACATGCCGACCGCGACGGAACGCACGGTCGGCATGGTCTCGGTCACCACGCGCAGCCCACCGGGGAGGACGGTGCGCTGGACAACCCCGGCACCGTCCTTACCGGGATGCAGCGTGGTCGTTGTCACGAGTTTCTGTCGTCCTCACCGCTGCGAGGGGCGGTGCGGGTCCTGGTGCGGGTACGGCGGGGCTTGTCCTCCCGGGGCCGCTCGTCGGAGTCGCCGGCCGACTCGGCGGGAGCAGCGTCGTCGGAACCGCCGCCACCCTCGGCCTTCTCCGCGGCCTCCTTCTCGATGACCTCGACCGGGACCAGGGACAGCTTGCCCCGGCCGTCGATCTCGGCGATCTCGACCTGGATCTTCTCCCCGACGCTCATGACGTCCTCGACGTTCTCGATGCGCTTGCCCCCGTGGAGCTTGCGGATCTGCGAGACGTGCAGGAGGCCGTCCTTGCCCGGCATGAGCGAGACGAACGCGCCGAAGGCGGCGATCTTGACGACCGTGCCCAGGTAGCGCTCGCCCACCTCGGGCATGTGCGGATTGGCGATCGCGTTGATCGCGGAACGGGCGGCCTCGGCCGAGGGCCCGTCGGTGGCGCCGATGTAGATCGTGCCGTCGTCCTCGATGGTGATCTCGGCGCCCGTGTCGTCCTGGATCTGGTTGATCATCTTGCCCTTCGGGCCGATGACCTCGCCGATCTTGTCTACGGGGACCTTGATCGTGATGATGCGCGGCGCGGTGGCGTTCATCTCCGCCGGGGAGTCGATCGCCTCCTGCATCACGTCGAGGATGGCCAGGCGGGCGCCCTTGGCCTGCTTGAGCGCGGCGGCCAGCACGGAGGCGGGAATGCCGTCGAGCTTGGTGTCGAGCTGCAGGGCGGTGATGACGTCCTTGGTGCCGGCGACCTTGAAGTCCATGTCGCCCATGGCGTCTTCCGCACCGAGGATGTCGGTCAGCGTGACGTAGGTGTCACCCTCGCCGATGAGGCCCATCGCGATGCCCGCGACCATCTCGCGCAGCGGCACACCGGCGTCGAGCAGCGACATCGTGGAGGCGCAGACCGAACCCATCGAGGTGGAGCCGTTGGAGCCCAGTGCCTCGGAGACCTGGCGGATCGCGTAGGGGAACTCCTCGCGGGCCGGCAGGACCGGGATGAGCGCCCGCTCGGCGAGCGCGCCGTGGCCGATCTCGCGGCGCTTGGGCGAGCCCACGCGACCGGTCTCACCGGTGGAGTAGGGCGGGAAGTTGTAGTTGTGCATGTAGCGCTTGGTCCGCTCGGGGTTGAGCGTGTCGATGACCTGCTCCATGCGCAGCATGTTCAGCGTGGTGATGCCCATGATCTGGGTCTCGCCGCGCTCGAACAGCGCCGAGCCGTGCACCCGCGGGATCACGTGGACCTCGGCCGACAGCGCGCGGATGTCCTTGGTGCCGCGGCCGTCGATGCGGATGCCGTCCTTGACGACGCGCTCGCGCATGAGCTTCTTCATGAGCGAGCGGTAGGCGGCCGACAGCTCCTTCTCGCGGCCCTCGAAGGCCTCGGCGAGCTTCTCGACCATGATGCCCTTGACCCGGTCGAGCTCGAGCTCGCGCTCCTGCTTGCCGGCGATGGTGAGCGCGGAGGCCAGCTCGCTCTTGATGGCGCCCTCGACGGCGGTGTAGGCGTCTTCCTGGTAGTCGAGGAAGACGGGGTACTCCGCGGTCGCCTTGGCGGCAACCTTGGCGATCTTGTTCTGCGCCTCGCAGAGGACCTTGATGAACGGCTTGGACGCGTCCAGGCCCTGCGCGATGGTCTCCTCGTTGGGCCCGACGGCGCCTTCGGCGACCAGCTTCAGCGTGTCCTTGGTGGACTCGGCCTCGACCATCATGATCGCGACGTCGCCGTCGTCGAGCACGCGGCCCGCGACGACCATGTCGAACGTGGCCCGCTCCAGCTCGTGGTGCGTCGGGAAGCCGACCCACTGGCCGTCGATCAGCGCGACGCGCACGCCGCCGATCGGACCGGAGAAGGGCAGCCCGGCCAGCTGGGTGGACAGGGAGGCGGCGTTGATGGCGACCACGTCGTACAGGTGCTCGGGGTTGAGCGCCAGGATGGTCGCGACGACCTGGATCTCGTTGCGCAGGCCCTTGACGAACGACGGGCGCAGCGGCCGGTCGATCAGGCGGCAGGTGAGGATGGCGTCCTCGGAGGGACGGCCCTCACGCCGGAAGAACGAGCCGGGGATGCGGCCCGCGGCGTACATGCGCTCCTCGACGTCCACCGTCAGCGGGAAGAAGTCGAGATTGTCCTTGGGGTTCTTCGACGCGGTGGTCGCGGACAGGACCATCGTGTCGTTGTCGAGATAAGCGACGGCGGAACCCGCCGCCTGACGCGCGAGGCGGCCGGTCTCGAACCGGATCGTGCGCGTGCCGAATGCGCCGTTGTCTATGACGGCTTCAGCGGTGTGGACACCCTCCACGGGGGACCTCCTTGGTCGGTCGGTCTCCCGCGCCCTCTTTTCTTCACCGGCACCCTCGTTAGGTGCAGCGCCGGTCTTCGATCGAAGCGCCCGGTTCTTGACCGGAAGCCACTACCGAGGACCGGCCCGCAGGCGTCGCGGGTCGCATGGTGCTTGACGGACGCGGGGGCTCTCAGTGTCTCTGATGTTCAGTTGTCCGGCCCGGCGCGACGCGCCGGGGCCGATATGAGAAGGGAGCGGCCGCTCGGCCGCTCCCTCACCATTCTATCGACGCAGGCCGAGCCGCTCGATGAGCGAACGGTAGCGCTGGATGTCGGTGTTCTGCAGGTACTTCAGCAGGCGGCGCCGGCGACCGACGAGCAGAAGCAGGCCACGACGGCTGTGGTGGTCGTGCTTGTGCGTCTTCAGGTGCTCGGTGAGCTCGCTGATGCGCTTGCTGAGCAGCGCGATCTGCACCTCGGGCGACCCGGTGTCGCCTTCAATGGTCGCGTACTCGGCGATGATTGCCTTCTTGGCAGCGGTGTCGAGGGACACGGCTCTCCTTCAATCTACGGACACGCGGTGAATGGTTCGAATGATGCGAACGACCGTGCGTGCCTACAGTCGCCGCAGCGAAGGCCTCTCAAGGCAGCGCGAGGCGCCGCCGATACAGAGCCGACACCACAGGCTACCACCAGTTGAAGGGGTGCGTACTCCGCGTGATCTCACGTGCCAAGGTCAGGCCGTGAGTCTGCGGGCTTCGTCCACGTCGGCGTGGATCTGGGCGACCAGCGCCTCGATGGAGTCGAACTTGGTGTTACCGCGCAGCCTGGCCGCGAAGTCGACCGCGACGTGCGCGCCGTACAGCTCAAGGTCGTCGCGATCCAGCGCGTACGCCTCGACGGTACGCGGCACGCCCTCGAAGGTGGGATTGGTGCCCACCGAGATGGCGGCCGGCCAGCGGCAGCCCTCGTACAGCGCGGGCAGGTTCCCCACGGCCACGCACTGCAGCCAGCCCGCGTACACGCCGTCGGCCGGGATGGCGGTGTGCGGCGGGGTCTCCACGTTGGCGGTGGGGAAGCCGAGCTGGCGCCCGCGCTGGTACCCGCGCACCACCACGCCCTCCACCCTGTGGGGCCGCCCGAGCTCGTGGGCGGCGGTGGCGACGTCGCCGCCGGCCAGCAGTTCCCTGATCGCGGTCGAGCTGACGCCCTCCACCAGCGGCACGACTTCTACCGAAAAATCGTACTTCTCGCCGAGCGCCCGGAGCGTCTCCACATCACCCGCCGCCTTGTGACCGAACGCGAAGTTCGCCCCCACCACGACGCTCACCGCCCGCAGCCGGTCGGCCAGCACCTGCTCGGCGAAGTCGGCCGGGGTCAGCCGCGAGACGTCCAGTGAGAACTCCAGCACCTCCACCGCGTCCACGCCAAGCTCGGTCAGCAGTTCGGCGCGACGGCGCGCGCTCGTGAGCCGGGGCGGATGCGAGCCCGGCCTGACCACTTCCGCCGGGTGCGGCTCGAAGGTCAGGGCGACCGAGCGCAGGCCGCGCTCCTCAGCGACCTCGACGGCCCGTGAAACCACCCGCCGGTGCCCGCGGTGCACGCCGTCGAACACGCCGATCGTGACGACGGACCCTCCAGAACGCTGCACGCCCGGCCCCATTCGTATCCCGTGACGAGTTGGTCAGCGACAAGCCTGCCATGCCCGCCGGGACTACCGGCAATCGAGGGGTAACATCGGTCGCACCATGCCTCGATACGCACTGCTGATCCTGCCTGCCTTCAACCGGGTCTACGGTGAGGCCTCCGTCCGTCTGACCCGATCCGAGCTGGAGGTCTTCGGGCTCCGGGCGCTGGAGGGCGAGGTGTCGGGGGTGGAGGAGGCGGTCGTCGGCGGCGTGCCGTACATCTGCTTCGAAACCACCGCGCCCCTGTCCGGGGGCGACGTGGCGCTGCTGTCGAACCTGTCGTCGGCCTACGCGCTGTTCGGCATGGAGGGCGACCTGCTGCGCCCGCTGACCGTGACCCCGCTCGACCGGCTGAGCAGCGACCTGATCACCATCCAGAAGTACGCGGGCAAGACCAACGAGCACTTCACCAAGCTCCTGCTGAACGTGACCGTCCTCGCCTCCGACTTCGCGCTCGACGGGCATCTGTCGGTGTTCGACCCGATGTGCGGGCGCGGCACCACGCTCAACCAGGCGCTCATGTACGGCTACGACGCCTACGGCATGGACCTGGACACCAAGGACTTCGAGGCGTACTCAGGATTCCTGAAGAAGTGGCTGCGTGACCGGCGGCTCAAGCACACCGCCGAGACGGTGCCGGTCCGGCGCGAACGCGCGCTGATCGGGCGCCGGTTCAACGTCTCGTTCGCGGCGACCAAGGAGGCGTTCAAGGGCGGCGACACGCAGCGGGTGGGCGTGGTCAGCGCCGACACACTGCGCGGGCGCGACTTCTTCAAGCCCCGCACCTTCGACGTCATCGCCACGGATGCCCCGTACGGCGTGCAGCACGGCAGCCGCAGCGGTGGCAGCGCGTTGTCCAGGAGCCCGCTGGAGCTGATCCGCAAGGCGGTGCCGGTCTGGGCCGAGCTGCTGAAGCCGGGGGGCGCGATGGGCATCTCCTGGAACACCTACGGCGGAACCCGCGACGACCTGGCCGCGATCCTTGAAGCCAGCAGCCTCGAAGTCCAGAAATTCCCCGACTTTGAACACTGGGTCGACCAGGCCATCGTCCGCGACATCCTGATCGCCAAAAAGCCCGCCTAACCCAACCACCCTCCCCACCCGAGCCACACGCCACAAGCCCATGGCCCGGGGCCAGACATACCCGACACCCGCCTGCCCCTGCTCTGCCTCGCCCGAGCATCCTCCTGCCGGAAGCCGGTGGCAAGGCCGCCAGGAAAGCGGTACAGGCCGCCGAGCGGTGATGAGGCTGCTGGCCGGCCGGATGGCGACCGGTTGGGTGGTTGAAGGGGTCAGGCGAAGACGGCGAGGGGTTTGGCGCTGTTGCCCTGCTCTTCCACGAGCGCCAGCAGTTCCCCCTCCGGCCCGAACACCCCGATAGGCCCAGCACCCAGCCCCACGGAGGCCACCCGCCCCCCATGCGAGATCACCCGAGCCTGCTCGGCCGTCACGTCCATCCGGGGAAAGGCAGCCGAAACGGCCTCCCCGATCGGCAGCACCACGCACGACTCGGCCAACTGCTCAACGGTCCGCGCGAGGGACAGGTCATACGGCCCCACCCGGGTACGCCGCAGATACGTGAGATGCCCGCCCACCCCGAGCCCGGCGCCCAGGTCCCGGGCCAGCGAGCGGATGTAGGTCCCGGACGAGCACCGCACCGTGGCGTCGACGTCCACGACGTCACCCGAGTACCGCACCCCGGTCACCTCGAAGGCGTGCACCGTCACCGGCCGCGCCTTCAGCTCCACGTCCTCACCGGCCCGCACCCGCTTGTAGGCGCGCTCGCCGTTCACCTTGATCGCGCTGACCTGCGGCGGCACCTGCATGATCGGCCCGCTCAGCGCCGCGACCCCGGCCAGCACCGCCTCCTGGGCCACTCCGGCGGCCGAGGCAGTGGTCAGCACCTCGCCCTCGGCGTCGTCGGTGTTGGTCGTGGCGCCCAGCCGGATCGTCGCCTCGTACACTTTCTCGGTCAGCGCCAGGTGCCCCAGCAGCCGGGTCGCCTTCTCCACGCCGATCACCAGCACGCCCGTCGCCATAGGGTCCAGCGTGCCCGCGTGGCCGACCCGCCGGGTGCCGGCGATCCGGCGCAGTTTGCCGACGACGTCGTGCGAGGTCCACTCGGCCGGCTTGTCCACGATGATCAAGCCGCTCTCGGCCATCAAGCCTTCCTCGGAAGTAGTGCCCGGATCCTGTTCATGGTCGTCTCGACGCTGTCGTGGGAGGTGAAGCCGGCCGCGCTGCGGTGGCCGCCGCCGCCCAGCGCCGAGCAGATCGCCGCCACGTCCACCGCGCCCTTGGAACGCGTCGACACCTGCCAGGCCCCCAGGTCGTCCTCCTTGAGCACGACCGCGACCTCGGCCTCGTCGGTGCGCCTGATCACGTCGATGATGGCCTCCACCTCCTCGTACGGCAGGCCGTACGAGGCCCGGTCGAGGTGGGTGACCGACGTCCAGACCAGCCCGTCCTCCAGCGTGACCCGGTCGAGGGCGGCCGCGAGCACCTTGAGGTAGCCGAATGGCGAGCGGTCCCACAGCTCCCGCGCGATCTCGTCGGTCCGCAGCCCGGTCGCCACGAGCCTGGCCGCCATCTCGTGCGCGGCCGGGGTGGTCGAGGAGTGGCGGAAGGAGCCGGTGTCGGTCACCAGCCCGGCGTACAGGCACGTCGCCACGTCGCGGTCGAGCGTGCCGCCGAGCCGGTAGATGAGCTGCTCAGCCAGTACGGCGGTCGCCGCCACGTCAGGGTCGATGAGGCTGACCGTGCCGAACCCGGTGTTGGACGGATGATGGTCGATCACCACGACCTCGCGCGCCTTGCCCGCGTTGGCGGACAGCAGTCCGAGCCGGTCGAGCGTGGACGAGTCGAACGTGATCATCAGCTCGGGCTCGGCGGGAAAGGCGGCGGGCGGCACCAGCAGGTCCTGGCCGGGCAGGAAGCGCAGAAGCCTCGGCACCGAGAACCGCCGGTCACCGAAGGAGGCCACGACCTTCTTGCCCAGCGAACGCAGCACGGCGCCGACGGCCAGCATCGAGCCGAGCGCGTCCCCGTCGGGCGAGACGTGGCAGGCCAGTGCCACCTCGTCGGCCTGCTCGATCAGCGTGAGCACCCGGGTCCAGGCCGTCTCCCCCACGGCCTGGCGACCGGGACGCTCCGCCGTACCGTCATCGGGAGGAGGAGCCGGGGGCGGGGCCCCCGGGCGGTCCGTCCTGTCGCGCACGTCGGGCGTCATGTCGTCGGGTGCCCTGCGCGGCCAGAGGGTTCGTCCTCTTCCTCGTCCTCCGCGTCGGGCTTCTTGTAGGGGTCGGGTTCGCCGGCGTAGGCGGCGTTCTCGGCCTGGCGGGCCAGTTCCTGGTCCTTGGCACGGGCGGCGTTGATCAGGTCGTCGAGCTGGCGGGCGCTGTCGGGCAGCGGGTCGTGCTTGAACGTCAGCGTCGGCGTGAAGCGCACGCCGGTCTGCTTGCCGACCTCCGAGCGGATGATGCCCTTGGCGCTCTCCAGCGCGGCGGCGCTGTCGGCCCGCTCGGCCTCGGAGCCGAAGACCGTGTAGAAGACCGTGGCCTCGCGCAGGTCGGCGGTGATCCGCGTGTCGGTCACGGTCACGAAGCCGAGGCGTGGGTCCTTGATCCGCCGCTCCAGCATCTCGGCGACGATCTGCTGGATGCGGTCGGCGAGCTTACGCGCTCGTGCGGCGTCGACCATGTCAGTCCCCCTTTGTCTTACTCTTCGTCGTTGTAGATCCGCTGCCGGGCGGACAGCAGCTCGATCTCAGGGCGGTAGGCCACCAGCCGTTCGCAGGCGTCCAGCACCTCTTTGCAGTTGCCTGCGGAGGCGGAGACGACGGCGATGCCGATCTCCGCGCGCCGGTGCAGGTCGAGGTGGCCGGTCTCGGCCGCGGCGGCACTGGGGTAGCGCCGCAGAACCTCGGCGACCAGAGGCCGCACGACAGATCGCTTCTGCTTCAGCGAACGTACGTCGCCGAGCAGGATGTCCAGGGTCAGAGCACCCACATACATCGTTGGCAACCACCGCTTCGCTCGAGTTCAGAACGCGCGTCCGGCTCCGCTGCGGTGGAAAAGCCCGCCGGGCGCGCGAGAGGCGCCCGGCGGAAGGTCCCCCGGGCGCCCGGCCGCGTGTTACGCGCGCGGCTTCTCCCGCATCTCGAACGTCTCGATGACGTCGTCGAGCTTGATGTCGTTGTAGCCGACACCGATACCGCACTCGAAGCCCTCGCGGACCTCGGTCGCGTCGTCCTTGAAGCGGCGCAGCGACGACACCGTGAGGTTGTCGGCGACCACGACACCGTCGCGGATGATCCTGGCCTTGCTGTTGCGGACGATGACGCCCGAACGGACCAGCGAACCGGCGACGTTGCCGATCTTCGGCACCTTGAAGACCTCGCGGACTTCGGCGGTGCCCATCTGCACCTCTTCGAACTCGGGCTTGAGCATGCCCTTGAGTGCCGCTTCGATCTCCTCGATCGCCTGGTAGATGACCGAGTAGTAGCGGATGTCGACGCCCTCGCGCTCGGCGAGGTCGCGCGCCCGGGGCTCAGGCCGGACGTTGAAGCCGATGATGACCGCGTTGTCGTCGGCCACGGCCAGGTTGACGTCGTACTCGGTGATGGCGCCGACGGCGCGGTGCAGGACACGGAGCCTGACCTCGTCGCCAACGTCGATCTTGAGCAGGGCGTCTTCCAGGGCCTCCACCGAACCGGACACGTCACCCTTGATGATGAGCTTGAGCTCGTCGACGCGACCCTTCTCAAGGTCACTGAAGAGCTCTTCGAGGGTACGGCGGCGCGAGGACTTGGCCATGTCGGCGCTGCGCTTGCGCGCGGCCCGCTGCTGGGCGATCTGGCGAGCCATCCGGTCGTCGGTGACCACGATGAAGTTGTCACCGGCGCTCGGCACGGCCGTCAGACCCATGACCAGGACCGGACGCGACGGGTCGGCTTCTTCGACCGGCTCCATGTTGTCGTCGAGCAGCGCCCGGACGCGGCCGAAGGCCTCGCCGCAGACGATGGAGTCGCCGACGCGCAGCGTGCCGCGCTGGACCAGGACGGTCGCCACCGGACCGCGCCCCTTGTCGAGGTGCGCTTCGATCGCGATGCCCTGAGCGTCCATCGTCGGGTTGGCGCGCAGGTCGAGCTCGGCGTCGGCGGTCAGGATGATCGCCTCCAGGAGCTGGTCGATCCCGGTGCCGTTCTTCGCGGAGATGTCCACGAACAGCGTCGAGCCGCCGTACTCCTCCGCCACCAGGCCGTACTCGGTGAGCTGGGCACGGACCTTGTTGGGGTCGGCGCCCTCCTTGTCGACCTTGTTGACCGCGACCACGATCGGCACGTCCGCCGCCTGGGCGTGGTTGAGCGCCTCGATGGTCTGCGGCTTCACACCGTCGTCGGCCGCGACCACCAGCACCGCGATGTCGGTGGCCTTGGCGCCACGGGCACGCATGGCGGTGAACGCCTCGTGACCAGGGGTGTCGATGAAGGTGATCTTCCGGTCTTCGCCCTCGTGCGTGGCGCCGACCTGGTAGGCACCGATGTGCTGGGTGATGCCACCGGCCTCGCGGGCCACCATGTTGGTCTTGCGGATGGCGTCGAGCAGCTTCGTCTTACCGTGGTCGACGTGACCCATGACGGTCACGACGGGCGGACGCGCGGCCAGGTCGGCCTCGTCGCCCTCGTCCTCGCCGAACTCGATGTCGAAGGCCTCGAGGATCTCGCGATCCTCCTCCTCCGGGCTGACGACCTGGATGTTGTAGTCCAGTTCCTGGCCCAGAAGCTGCAGGGCGTCCTCGTTGACCGACTGCGTCGCGGTCACCATCTCGCCCAGGTGCAGCATGATCTGCACGAGCGAGGCGGGGTTCGCGCCGATGCGGTCGGCGAAGTCGGACAGCGACGCACCGCGCGGCAGGCGGATCGTCGCACCGTTGCCACGAGCGACCTGCACGCCGCCGATCGCCGGCGCCGACATGTTGTCGAACTCCTGGCGCCTCTGCCGCTTGGACTTGCGCCCACGCGTGGGACGGCCACCGGGACGGCCGAAGGCGCCGGCGGTGCCGCCACCACGACCGCGGCCACCGCCACCGGGACGACCGGCGAAGCCGCCGCCACCGCCACCGGGACCACCGGTGCCCGTGCGCGGACCGGCGCCGCCGCCACCACCGGGACGACCGGCGAAACCGCCGCCGCCGCCGGGACGACCGCCGCCGCCACCAGGACGACCGCCACCGCCGCCACCGCCGCCGGGACGACCGCCGCCCCCACCGGGACGACCACCACCGCCACCGCCGCCACCACCGGGACCGGCGGGACGACCCTGCGGCATCATCATCGGG
>NZ_JBHYIO010000015.1:0-4168 GCF_042740095.1 Nonomuraea sp. NPDC059023
GGGGGGGGGGTGGTGGGGGGGTGGGCGTTTGGTTTGGGGGCGGCGCCCACCCCACCACATCCCCTTCCCGGTCCGGCCGGGTTCCTGCCTCGGGAGGGCGAGAAAATGGGGGCAGATTTCCGTACTGGAAATGGGGGTAGCGTTCCGGTGCGCGGTTAAGACCGCTACCCCCTGCGGGGATCGTTTTCGCAGGTCACGCCAGTTTCGGGCATAGCGGTGGACGGCCCGACTCGTCTAAAGACGACTCCTTTTGAATATGTGTGCGCGTGTCCTCGTGGATGCCTACATCATCTTCTCCTCCCTTCTTCCGCCCTCCACGTCTTCCCCTTCTTTCTCCCCCATCAGCAGTTGCCAGCCCGCGGCCAGGCCGCGGGCCGGCCCTCGCGGTGACCTCGCCGTGAACGACGAGCCGAACCTCCGAACGAGCAGGTCAAACGGGTTCCGGACGCGCGGCCCCGGCCGGGCGATGCGCCGGTGGCCGGGCACCCGGCCGGGGCGGTGCGGCGGCTGTGAATTCCGCCGGAAAACTTTACCTTTTGGCCACGAGATAAAGTTCCGCACCCCCTTTTTCGTTGCCGCTATCGAGATAAAATAGAAATGTCAGCGAGAGAAAGTAGAAAGGTGGAAGAAATGGCGTGTAACGCGAACGAATTCGACGGCGAGTTTATGGCGGTTGCGGCGGCGGATGTCCGGCCCACGGATGTGGTGCTGAACCCGGCCCGCTACGTCACGCGGGCGGCGGATCTACCCGGCGGCCCGGTCGGCATCTTCCGTCCGGCTGACCCGGCGCGGGCGTGTGACGGGTGCGATGCCGGGGCGGGTGAGCCGTGCCGGGTGGGGTGTTTGGGGTTGGCGGCGTTGGATGACGCCACCGGGTGGGGATTCGCCGACGCGGGCTGACCGGCCGGGCGCATGTCTACGGCCCCGGGTACCGCCGTGGGGGCGGTGCCCGGGGCCGTAGACATACCCGGGGGCGGGGCTATGCGGTGGCGGGCGTGGCGGCGCTGTCAGACGCGCCCGTGCCGTCCGCACCGTCCGCACCGTCCGCACCGTCCGCGCCGTCCGTGGTGTCGGGGGTGGTGGGGGTGGGCGGGTGGATGGCGATGTGAGCGGCGATCAGCTCGGCCACTTCGGCGGGCGGGGTGTCGGCGAGAAGGTCGGTCGTCGGATAGGTGTCGCCGGGGGTGGTGTGGCCGAGGTAGGTCCACCGGATAGTGAGAGGCGGCGCGGCGGGGTCGGCGGGGGTGGGGTTGATCGGGATGATCACCTCGACCAGGTGGCCTTCAGGCGAACGGTAGTCCTGACCGTAGGCGTCATGGTGGCCCGTCCGGGTGTGGTCGGCGTTGTAGCGGTGGCCCTGTGTGTGGCGTTCGTAGCCGTGAGCGCGCAGGGCGCGGGTGTAGGGCAGGACGCCGGGCATGCAGTACGCGATGTCGTCGATGCTGAGGTGGTAGTCGCCGAGGAGGTCGCTCATGTTGCGGGCGACCGTCTCGAAGTCGGGCTGTCCGAACATGCACGCGTCACAGGTGCGGGCGTCATCGCAGGTGTCGCACCGGCTGAGGGTATACATCTCCTCGTAGCGGCAGATTTCCAGCAGGGTGCCGTCGTCGCCGCGTTCGGGGCGGGCGATGACGGGGTGGCCGTGGTCGTCGTTCCACATGATCGCCCAACCGGGGCCGTGGGCGGCGAGAGCGCGGGCGTAGGTGGGTGCGATCGTGAGCTGCTCGATGGTGTCGGGGAAGCCGCTGTCGTTGAGATGGCGGTAGAGGTCGGTGGTGTGGGGGGTGAGTCCGGCGGCGGTGGCCATCAGCGCGGCGACGGCGGCGGGCGGGGTGCGGCGCGGCACGGTCGCGATGTAAGCAGGTGCCGGATCGGCCCCGGTGTCACCCCCGGCCCCGGCAACGGTGATGGTGATGGTGATGGTGATCGAGGCCCGGGTATCGCGCATGTAGGGCGTGGCGAGGGTGGCGGTGGCCCCGTCGGGCGTCCGATAACGGGTGATGATGTCGCCGGTGGCGGGGTCGAGGTGGCTGGGCTGGTCGCGGTGGATGCCGTAGGGGCGTAGCGCGGCGGTGTAAGGGCCGCTGACAGCCATGAGCGACGCGGTGAGCCGCTGACCTTCGAGGCGGAGGCGGGCGGTCACGGTGACGCTGTCGGCGATGCTGCCCGGGGTGGGCGGCGCGCCGGGGGCGTCGTTGGCCAGGGTGGCGGTGATCTCTTCCTGAGTGGTGATCTCCAGCAGGGTGCCGTGGTCGGCCATCGCGGCGGGCCCGATCAGCAGGTCATGTCCGTCCCACATCAGGGTGTGGCCGGGGCCGGTGTCGACCAGCCCGCGTAGGTGGGCGGGTTCCACGGTGATGCTGGCGGCGGCGGTGTCGGGGGTGGCGTTGGTGTTCGGCGTCATGCGGGTGTGCCCTTTCGTGGTGGCCCCGGAATGGCGCGGCGTGTTATTCCGGTGCGGTTTTCCGGCGGTGTTTCCCGCCTAATTCCATGGACGCTCGACCCCGGCACAATTGTCAACCCGGATACGCGTTTACCTCGAAGGTTCTTCACGATGCTATTCGGGCAATTGGGTATCGTCCGCCGTCGTCTTCTCATGGGGTGACGAGCCGGGCCGGCCCGGGATGTCAAGTCGAAACCGTCGCCTTCTCGCGAGGTGTTTTCGCAGGTCGGAGGTTGTTTTGTTAGGTTAGCCTCTCCAGCCGTTGGGGTGACATTATTTGTGGCCGGGTCGGCTTGCCAGCCGGGTTAGTGGCGAGGGATGGTCGTGACGCAAACGAAAAACACCGGCCCACACCGGGGCCGGGAATTCGATCGGAAAGGGCGTCACGAAATGGCTATTCATACCCCGGAAATGACCGCTACCGAAACCGTTCCTACCGACACCGGAACCGCCGCTGCGATTCCCGCCACGGACGCGCCCGTAATGGCCCCTGACGGCCCCGACGCCGCCCCGGTCACTGACCCCGCGACGGACGCGGACGGGCGTGTGGGGGCGGTGTGGGCCGCACTGAACGCCGAGCCCGGCGGGTCGGCCACGATGATCGGGGCGGCGGCCGACCTGAACCGCACGGTCGCGGGGAAGATCCTCGGCCAACTCGAAGCCGACGGGCACGCCCGCCGTGAGCCGGGCGTGAACGACGGCGGGCGCGGGCGCGCGGCTGACCGGTGGTACCCGATCACCACGGACCCCACCGACTCCCCGGCCGACACTGCCGCGCCGACCGAGCCAACCGACACCGCCGACGCGCCCACACCGGCCCCCGAAACACCGGACGCCGCACCCGACCCCACCCCCATGCCCGACACGGACACGCCGGACGCGGACGCGGTGCCCGTTTCGGAGGAGGAGGTCGTCCCGTCCGGCATTGGTTCGGCCGAGCCCGCCCCGGCGGACGAGCCGACCGATGACGAGGCAGACCTGACCGAGGAGGCGGCCGGTCAGGTGCCGGGTGGGGTGGACGGTGACCTCGACGCGGCCCCTGACGCCGACGCGGTCGAGCCGGTGTCTGATCCGGTGGCCGATGACCCGGCGTGGGCGCGGGCCCGTGCCGACCTGTCGGAGCTGGCGGACCTGTTCTACGGGGTGCTCACGGCGAAGGACGAGGGGAACGCGGTGATGGCGTTGGGGTGCCTGGAAATGGCGATGACGAAAGTCGCGTCGGCGCATCGCAGTGCGCGGGCGGCGCTGACCGGCACCGCCACCCCCGCCCACCCGGTATCAGGGGCCCGTCCGGGGACCGGTGGCGGCACGGGTGCGGGTGGCAGCACGCGGCCGGGTGCGTTGCGGGAAGAGATCTACGCGCACCTGACCGAGTTCCCCGGCAAGGAATTCAGCCCGCATGACATGGCCAAGGCGTTGGGCGGCCGTTCGTCCGGCGCGGTGGCCAACGCCCTGGACCGCTTGGTTCAGCTCGGGAACGCGGTGCTGACCACGGAACGGCCCCGCCGGTTCGCCCTCGCCCCCACCGTCAACCACGCCCCGGCCCACCCTGCCCCGGCCACCGCCCCCGCCATGACCCCGGCCAACCCCGCCAACCCCGCCAACCCCGCCAACCCCGCCAACCCCGCCGACGCTATCGCCGGGGACGGCGCGACGGCTGACACCTCCGGCGACTGAACCGGGGGTGGGCGGGCCCCCCCGGGCCGGCCGCCCCCCCCCCCCCCC